>CAYNFN010000357.1:0-3536 GCA_964396485.1 uncultured Alcaligenaceae bacterium | reverse complement strand
CGCTGCATCCGACCAACCTGCACGTGGCCAAGACGCTGTTTCCGAACGACACGGTGCAAAGCAAGCTGCCCGACCCGGATTGGCTGGAGCGCTGGCTCGACTCGCAGATCAGCTTCGGCCGCGACTGGGAAGCGAAGGTGGTGAAAATGATCCTGCACAACCTGTCGAGCCTGTTCAGCGTGCCGATCCACACCGTGCAGGAATTGTCCCGCTACCGCAAGCAACTGGTCAGGGCCACGGCCTGACGCCCGGGGCGAGCACAGCCCCTTCACCCGCCTGTATCATGACGCCACCGGGAACTGGCGCCATGACCCCCCACCCCTCCTTCGAAGAAAAAATTTGCCCGCCCGGCGAACTGCCGGCGCGGGTGAGCGCGCTGCCACGCCCACTGGTATTCACCAATGGCGTGTTCGACGTGCTGCACCGCGGGCACGCCACTTACCTTGCCGAATCGCGGGCCCTCGGCTCCAGCCTGGTGGTGGCGCTCAACTCGGACGCATCGGTGAGGCAGCTGGGCAAGGGGCCCGACCGGCCCATCAATACGCTGGAAGACCGCCTGGCGGTGGTGGCCGCGCTGGGAAGCGTGAGCCTCGCCACCTGGTTCGAGGCGGACACCCCGCTCGAGCTCATACTCGGTTGCCGTCCCGATGTCCTGGTCAAGGGCGGCGACTGGACAGTTGATAAAATCGTGGGCGGCAAGGAGGTGGCGGGCTGGGGCGGCAAGGTCGTTTCCATTCCGTTCCGGTTCGAACGATCCACCACGTCGCTGCTCTCCCGCATCCGCAAACCCTGACTCAACATCTTTTCTGAAGGAAGCTTCCATGCCTGCCAGACCGCGTTTCGTGCGTGACACGTGGGGACTGATCAAGCCGTACTGGTCCTCCGAGGAGCGCTACTCCGCCTGGTTACTGCTCGCCGCCGTGATCGGCCTGACGCTCGCCATGGTCTACATGAACGTCCAGTTCAACTCCTGGTACAACGAGTTCTACAACGCGCTGCAGGAGAAAAACAAGGAAGAGTTCTTCCGCTTGATGATCCGTTTTGCGATCCTCGCGGCCATCTACATCACGATGGCGGTGTATGCCTTCTACCTGAACCAGATGCTGCAGATCCGCTGGCGGCGCTGGATGACCGACGTTTACCTCAAGCGCTGGCTCGCCGAGCGCACCTACTACCGCATGCAGCTCACCGGCGCGCCCGCGGACAACCCTGACCAGCGGATTGCGGAGGATTTCAAGTTGTTCGTGGACGAGACCCTGAGCCTTTCCCTCGGATTTCTAAACGCCGTGGTCACGCTGGGCTCCTTCGTCGGCATCCTGTGGTTGCTGTCCGGACCGTTCGCGATTCCCTACAACGGCGGCGAGATCGTCATCCCGGGTTACATGGTATGGGCCGCGCTGGTCTATGCGATCGGCGGCACCTGGATGACCCATAAGATCGGCAGGGCGCTGATCGGGCTCAACTTCAACCAGCAGCGCTTCGAGGCCGATTTCCGCTTCGGCCTGGTGCGTTTCCGGGAAAATACCGAAGGCGTGGCGCTGTACGGCGGCGAACAGGACGAACTGCGCAATTTCCGCTCGCGCTTCGCCAACGTGGTGGATAACTGGTGGCGCATCATGAAACGCCAGAAGGTCCTGAACTCCTTCGTGATCGGCTACAACCAGCTGGCGGTGATCTTCCCGTTCGTCGTTGCCGGCAACCGTTACTTCGCCGGCACCATCCAGCTGGGCGGACTGATGCAGATTTCGAACGCCTTCGGCCAGGTTCAGGGCGCGCTTTCCTGGTTCATCGGCGCATACAACAGCTTCGCCTCCTGGAAAGCCACCGCAGACCGTCTGCTCGGCTTCCACTATGCAATCGAGAAGGCTCGCGAAGGCATGCAGAAGCAGTCCGGGGTGCGACAGGCGCAGGATGGCAGCGAAGAACTTGTCATCGACAACGTTGCGCTCAGCCTGCCCAACGGCCAGCCGCTGATTTCCGCATCGAGTGCGACCATCAAGTCGGGCGAAAGCCTGCTGATCTGTGGGCCATCCGGGTCCGGCAAGAGCACGCTGTTCCGGGCCATCGCCGGAATCTGGCCGTTCGGAGACGGGCGAATGCGCATGCCGGCGAGTTTCCGCGTGCTGTTCCTGCCGCAGCGGCCCTACCTGCCGCTCGGCACGATTCGCGACGTCGTGACCTATCCCGCTTTCCCTGTCGAGTTCTCCGACGAGCAGATCAAGGACGTGCTGAACGCGGTCGGATTGCCGCAACTCGTGGACCGGCTCGACGACCACCAGAACTGGTCATTACAGCTCTCACCCGGCGAACAGCAACGCATCGCCTTTGCGCGGGCGCTGCTGCAGAAACCGGCGTGGCTGTTCCTCGATGAGGCGACTTCGGCGCTGGACGGAGTTGCGGAGGAAAAGCTCTACAGGCTGCTGAAAGAAAGGCTGGCCGGCACCACCATCATCAGTATCGGTCACCGGCCGGCACTTCTCGGATTCCACTCGCGACGGCTGGAACTGAGGGAAGACGGCAACGGCACTCGCGCGCTGGTCGCAATCTAGAACCAAGACCAATTCAAGAGCGTTGACGCAAAGACCGCAAAGGAGAAAGAAAGGTTCGCAAAGGAATGCCCAACTGATCACGTAAGAGCATTTCGCGATGTCTCAAGATGCTCACTGGTGTTGAAGATCTTTCGCGGTTCTTTGTGTACCCCTCAAGGGCACCCGTCGAGCGCACCCCTCAAGGGGGTATTGAAGGGAAGGTATTGAAAAGAATCCTCTGTGGTCAGGAATCTGAACTTCAGGGGCATTCGACGACGCGCAATTCGGAGCCCGGGAATTCGTTCTTCAGTTCCGCCAGTGTTGCCGATTCCTCTTCCGTCGGTTCTCTGATCAGAAATGCGGTCTGGGTCACGCGCTGTTCGCGTTCGCCGACCTCCGCCGAACGCACGCCCTTTTTCCGTAGCTGCGCAAGGTATCTGGTCGCACCCTCCTCGCTGCGGAACACACCCAGCGAAATCGCATACCGCCACCGGCCCGGGTCCACAAGCAGAAAGTATTCATTGACCCCCAGTTTCCTGAGCTCGGTGACCTTGCGCTCCATCGCCACCTGCGATCGCTGCGGCGGAATGAATACCCAGTAGCCCGCGGTCACGCTGACTTCGACTCGGCGCGCGCGCTCTCCGAGCCCGAGACGATCCAGGGCGCCCTGCGCGCGCGCCGGTTCGCCAGTGCCAAATCCGCCCCATTCGATACAGGCTGCGCGCGTCGATGCCGTCACTGGCGCAGGCGCAGGTGCCGGCCGCGGCGGCACGATACGCACCTTGTCGGCATTCATCTGAAGCGCAATGAGCTGCGCATCCGGATTCGGCGCCTTGTCCATGAGGAAAACAAAAACGCCGAACCCGATGTTGACGGCAAGCAGCAGCAGGAAGACCCACCTCATCGCTGCTCCTGCGCCATCCGCACCAGGCCTTCGAGTACCAGCTTGTCAGCAATCCTGACCGGTCTGCCGAGCCGATGTGCCACCATCTCCCCCGCGCCGCCTCC
>CAYNFN010000356.1:0-3867 GCA_964396485.1 uncultured Alcaligenaceae bacterium | reverse complement strand
GCATGACCGACGCGATCGGATTCCTGGCCGGAGCGCTGACGACCATCGCTTTCGTTCCGCAGGCATTGAAGATGTACGCTACCAAGTCCGGCAAGGATGTTTCCGCCAGGATGTTGCTGATCTTCAGCGCCGGCGTGATTCTGTGGCTGATCTACGGCATCATGATCGGGTCGGTGCCGGTGATACTGGCCAACGTCGTCACGCTGATACTCTCGGGTACGATCATCGTGCTCAAGATTCGCTACAGCCGCCCCAATCCACGCGATACGCAGAACCCCGGCCTGCCCTGATCGCGTGTTCGGGCCGGATCACTTCAGACGATGCGTTTCTCGGTCTTGGGGTCGAAGAAAACCGCCTTCGACAGATTGAACGCCAGTTCCATCGAATCGTTGGCCAGGCACGCCTGCTCGGGGCGCACGCGGCAGCACACGACTTCCCCGTTGATGCGGACGAATACCAGCGTATCCGGCCCGGTCGGTTCCACCAGTTCCACCTTGCAGGTGTGGGTGTGGACGTTGCGGTCGAGACGCTGGCCGCTGGCGTTGTCGGTGATCAGTTCCGGGCGGATGCCGAGGATCAGTTCCGTGCCGATACAGGGACGCAGCGCCTTTTCCGCGTCGTGCACGGGCAGCACGAAGGTTTCATCCGCCGTCTGCAGCCGCACCCCGACGCTGCCCAGGTACTCCACCGCTTCGGTCCTGATGAAGTTCATCGACGGCGAGCCGATGAAGCCGGCGACGAACAGGTCCGCAGGCTGGTCGTAGATTTCCTGCGGCGAACCGAACTGGCGGATTTCGCCGCCCTGCATGACTGCGATCTTGCTGCCCAGCGTCATGGCTTCGATCTGATCGTGCGTGACGTAGACGATGGTGGCCTTGAGCCGCTCGTGCAGCAGTTTGATCTCCATGCGCATTTCCACTCGCAACTTGGCGTCCAGGTTCGACAGCGGCTCGTCGAACAGGAACAGCTGCGGGTCGCGCGCGATCGCCCGGCCCATCGCCACACGCTGGCGCTGGCCGCCGGAAAGCTGCGAAGGCTTGCGGTCGAGCAGATGCCCCATCTGCAGGATCTTGGCGACGCGATCGACGATTTCGTCCTGCTGGTGCTTCGGCATGCGCCGCATCTCCAGACCGAAGGAGATGTTCTGGCGCACGGTCATGTTCGGATACAGCGCGTAGGACTGGAACACCATGGCGATGTCGCGATCCTTCGGGCTCAGGTTGTTGACCACGCGATCGCCGATGACGACATCCCCCGAGGTCGCGGTGTCGAGTCCGGCGATGATGTTGAGCAATGTCGACTTGCCGCAACCCGAAGGGCCGACCAGGATCAGGAATTCGCCCGATTCGATCTCCAGGTCGATGGCCTTCAGCACCTCTACATTGCCGAAGACCTTGCGCACGTTTCTGACCGCGAGCGAAGACAGTTTTCTCCCCTTTCTCAGCCCTTCACCGCGCCGGCGGTGAGTCCGCGCACGAAATACTTGCCGGCAACGACGTAAACGAAAAGCGTGGGAAGCGCGGCGATGATCGCCGCCGCCATGTCCACGTTGTACTCCTTGACACCGGTCGAGGTATTCACCATGTTGTTTAGCGCCACGGTGATCGGCTGGCGCTCGCCGGAGGAGAACACCACGCCGAACAGGAAATCGTTCCAGATCTGGGTGAACTGCCAGATCACGCACACCACGATGATCGGCGGCGACAGCGGCAGGATGATGCGCCAGAAGATGCGGAAAAACCCGGCGCCGTCGATGCGTGCGGCTTTCGCCAGTTCATCGGGCACCGACACGTAGAAGTTGCGGAAGAACAGCGTAGTGAATGCCAGCCCGTACACCACGTGCACGAAGATCAGGCCCGCTGTCGAATTTGCGATGCCGAGAACTCCCAGCGTCTGCGCCATTGGCAGCAGCACTACCTGGAAGGGTATGAAGCAGCCGATCAAGAGCAGCGTGAAGATCGTGTCGCTGCCGCGAAAACGCCACATGGTGAGCACATAGCCGTTGAACGCGCCGATCAACGTCGAGATCAGCACCGCCGGCACCACGAAGCTGACAGAGTTCCAGAAACTTCCCCTGAGACCGCTGCAATCGACCCCGGTGCAGGCGCTCGACCATGCCTTCGCCCACGCTTCGAAAGTGATCTCCGCCGGCAGCGCGATCAGATTTCCGCCGCGGATGTCGTCCAGCGTCTTGACCGAAGTGCCGAGCATCACGAACAGCGGCATCAGGTAGTACAGGGCCAGGAGAACCAACAGCCCATAGACAACGAAGCGGCCGAGAACTTGCGACCCGGCGACCTGTGCCTGCACATGGTCAGCCACGGCGCTGCCTCCTCAACTCCGAGTACATCAGTGGCACAACCACCGCGGCCACGGTCAACATCATCATCATTGCGCTCGCCGCGCCCAGGCCGATCTGATTGCGGGTGAAGCCGAACGCGTACATAAAAGTAGCCGGCAGGTCCGAGGAGAAACCGGGCCCGCCGCCGGTCAGGGCCATCACCAGGTCGAAGCTCTTGATGGCGATGTGGGCGAGGATGATGAAGGCGCTGAAAAACACCGGCCGCAGGCTGGGAATGATGATGCTCCAGTAAATGCGCGGCATGCTCGCCCCGTCCACCTGCGCTGCTTTGATGATGGATTCGTCGATGCCGCGCAGACCCGCCAGGAACAGCGCCATTACGAAACCCGAGGACTGCCAGGCGCCGGCGATCACCACGGCGTAGATCGACATCTTCGGGTTCACCAGCCAGTCGAACGTGAAATTGCTGAACCCCAACTGCTGCACCACGCGCTCGAATCCCAGGCCGGGATTGAGTATCCACTTCCATGCGGTGCCGGTGACGATGAAGGATAGCGCCATCGGGTAGAGATAAATGGAGCGCAGGAAACCCTCCGCGCGGATGCGCTGGTCGAGCAGTATGGCCATCAGCAAACCAAAGGCCAGGCAAACGAATATGAACAGGCCGCCGAACACTGCCAGGTTGCGCACCGCCACCCACCAGCGGTCGTTGCCGAACAGCGAGATGTACTGCACCACGCCGACAAATTCGTAGCGCGGCAGCATGCGCGACTCGGTGAACGACAGCCACCCGGTCCAGAGTATGAAACCGTAAACGAAGAAGAGGCTTATCAGCAGCGTGGGTCCGAGGACAACCCTGGGAAGCGCGAGCTCGATGACATCGAGCAGGCTGCGCCGGGGCGTCACCACCGACGCGACCGCGCCGGCCTGTGCTGAGGCCGATGACTGCAACTGCCCTCCCTTGGCGAGCAGGCGCAGCGGAGCTGTGCCCGCTGCGCCTCAGGTTTGGCGGCTTACTTGGATTTTGCCGCGGCAGCCATTTTTTCGGCCGCTGCCTTCGGCGTCATGTTCGAATTCATGAACTGGGTCACGACGTCGAACATTGCGCCCTGAGCCGAAGCCGGCATGGCCATGCCGTGAGCCCAGCTCGGTACCAGTTTCTTGGACTTGGCGCTCGACTCGAACTCCGCGGAAGAATCCTTGGCGCACTGATCGAACTTGTCCATGGACATTCCGGTGCGGGCCGGAATCGAGCCCTTATTGAGATTGAACACCTCCTGGAACTGCGGCTCCATGATCGAGGAGGCCAGCGCCCACTGTGCTTCCTTGGCATCGGCGCTCTTCAGTTCGAACATGATGAAGCTGTCGATATTGAAGGTGAACGCGCCCTTGGTGCCCGGGGCCGGCATGCAGACGTAATCCTTGCCCGGCGACTTACCGGCGGCAGTGAACTCGCCTTTGGCCCAATCGCCCATGAACTGCATCGCCGCCTTGCCGTTGATCACCATCGCGGTGGCGAGGTTCCAGTCGCGGTTGGCGGCGTCCTTGTCGATGGCTTTTTGCAC
>CAYNFN010000355.1:0-16330 GCA_964396485.1 uncultured Alcaligenaceae bacterium | reverse complement strand
ATCTGTTGCCGGGCCGACTCGTGCCGTTGCGGCTGGACCCGCTGTCCCTGGCCGAGCGGGTTCCCAGACTGGAGGAAGCCCTTGTTTATGGCAGCCTGCCCGGCATCGCGCTCGCCGCGGATGACGCGGCGCGTGAGGAGGACCTGCGCGCCTACACGACACTGTATCTGGAGGAGGAAGTGCGTGCCGAGGCGCTGGTTCGCAACCTGGGGAGGTTCTCGCGATTCCTGCAACTCGCGGCGCTCGAATCCGGCGGCATCAGCCATTTTCGCGGCATTGCCCAGGAACTCGGCGTGCCCCATACGACCGTGGCGGGCTATTACGAAATCCTGGAGGATTGCCTGATCGCCGAACGGATCGAGCCATTGTCCGAGAGCCGCACGCGTAAGAAGCTCACCAAGTCGCCTCGCTACCTGTTTTTCGACCTCGGCGTGCGCAGGGTCGCCGCCGAGGAAGGCCCGCGCCCGTCCACCCATGTGCTCGGCTCGCTGTTCGAGCAATTCGTCGGGCTGGAACTGCTGCGTGCCACGCGGCAGGTTGCGGGCAACCTGCGGGTCCGGTTCTGGCGCGATCCGGACGGACCGGAAGTCGATTGGATCGTGGAAGGCGACGACCGCTGGCTGCCGGTGGAAGTGAAATGGGGTGAGGCGCCGACCGCGCGGGATGCGCGGCACCTGCAGACTTTCCTGTCCGAGTATCCGAAGGCGCGAGAAGGGATCATCGTTTGCCGCACACCACGCCGCTTCAGAATCTTCCCGAAAATAACCGCCGTTCCCTGGCGGGAAATACCGGACCTGGTGGCCGCTCTGGCGTGATGCGGCCAGGAAAAGTATCCCGATCCCGGCGTGAGGCGCCTGTTGGCGGAGCTGGAAAGAGCGCACTGACCGGGTCGTACCAGCAGCAAATGGGCGCTTCCCGAATGAACTATCGCGAGATATGCTTCGGGCGTGAAGAATTTGGTCCGATTACTGAACGATATGCGCGCAGCGGGCGTGATCACCGATTATTGGGCAGCGTCAGCCGGGAGGAGATCGCTTCCCTTGCGCAGCGGCACGGGTTAGCGGATGCTTGGAAGCGGTTCGGTGCGAGGTTCCTCGATGGATGACGTGATGAAGTTGCTGGAAAGACAGGCCGCGTGGCAAAAGTGCCGGAAGTCCCTTCCCTGGCCGGAGAAGATCCGGGTCGCCGAAGCGATCCGGGAGTCGATCCTGCAGATTCGCAGCACTGGACCAGGATTGAAGCGAGAGGCCGCGGTATCAGGACGGACGCGACGTTCCTCTTACTGAGCCAAACGGTAAATAGTGCGCATCGTTTTTCCCCCTCTCCCTCCGGGACAAGGGAACACTTGAAGCGGAGCAGAGGGTTGGGGTGAGGGAATAACACCGGCAAAAGCCCCTCATCCTGTCCTTCTCCCGGAGGGAGAAGGAACTCAACAGGTGTCGCAGTGCGCACTATTTAGCGTTCTCCTCAGTAACTGGCCAAGAGCCCGCCTAAACCTCGCAAATCCGGTGGCGCTCGCCCCCGTGGGCGCGAAGCCGGGTGGCGTGGTTGTGGAAACCTCGCAGGTCACCGTCAAAGTCACCGCCGTGGACGCCAAGAACCACAAAGTCATCTTCCAACTCCCCGACGGCACCACCAAGAGGGTCAAGGTCGGCAAGAAGGTGGATCTATCGATCGTGCGCCTCTAAGGCCCGCTCGAACCGTGGTTCGATAAGACGTGGCGGCCCAGTGAGATCGAGTTGGTGAAATGAAAGAGTGCCAAGGGTCCAGTGGCGAGGGAGGAGAAATGAAGCAGGTATTCGCTGCGTCAGGCGAAGGGGTCGAATACCTTCAGGCCCGCCTTCTTGAAATCGCGCGTGTTTCGCGTGGCAATAGTGAGCTCATGGTGGAGCGCGGTGGCCGCTATCATTCCATCCAGCAGCGGCATCGTCTTCCCTTTCTGCTTCAAGTCCACCACGAGTTTGGCCCAACGGCGGCTGATCGTGGCGTCCCACGGAAGGCACTCGATGGTCTGCATGAGCGCGTCAAACCACTGCTCGAGTTGTCTCCGCTTGCGCCCGGGCGCAAGCGCCAGAATGCCGATACACAGTTCGCCCAGGATGATGGAGTCCACGACGAGATTCCGCTCGTTGGCGCTCAACCAGTCGATGACCTTGCTGCTGGGCGCCGGCTTCGTGGGCTCGCTGAGCACGTTTGCAACGACCAGGTAAGTCATCCGAGTTTGGGAACATTGATGTCGTCCGTCGTTTTGCTGCGATCCATCGGCTTGAACCAACCTTTGCCCGGGGAAGCGAGCAGCAGCTTCACCAGACCTTCATTGCGCCGCCGCGCCTTTCGCTTCAGCCGGTATTCGCCGCGGTCCATTCGTTCGACTTCGAATTCTTGCCCCGGCTCGATGCCATCCCGTTGCCGGAATTCGGCAGGGAGAATGATCTGGCCTTTCGTGGAAACGGTGGTTTTCATCTGAGTGAGATACTGTCTTACGGGCCTGCCGTCAATCGCTTTCGGTGTCGAGAGGAACTGGAATCCGACCGTGCCCGGCAAAGCGTGGTTTGCCTACCTTCGTCTCTACGGCTCGCTGCCTACTGTCAACACCTACAAGCTGCGCATGCCCGCGTGCGCCCGTTCGATTCGCCGGCGGTCCTGCCACGGCCGTGCTCAGATCAGGCCCTCCTTCTTCAACGCCTCGATCACCGGCTTGGCGAAGCCTTCGGTAGCGGCGCGGATGTCCTTCGACTCCATCGTCCGTGTCGTGCCGGACCATACCGGCTGCGGATTGGCGGCCACGAACAGCGCGGTTTCGGCAACGATGTAGTTGTAATGCTGCACGGTGGCCGGTTCGTAGTGCCCGATCCAGGCGCCGCTGTAGTACCCGTAATAGCTGCGTCGCGCGCCGATCGGCGGCGCCATCGCCGCTGCCGGCGTGATCGTGGTCTCGGTCCGTCTCTCCACCATGCGCGTTATCAGAACGCCGTCCGCGCCGGACTGCTCGAGCGCGGCGCGCAGTTTGTCTTCCGCCATCTGGCCGTCCTCCGGAACTGCGGTGTGGCTCGGTACCGCCTCGACGCCGTTGGCCATGAGGATTTCCGCAAACGCATCCTCGAACGTGCGCCGCGCACTCGCCTGGTTCGATATGCCCACCACCATGATTGTTTTTGCCGGCCCGCTGTGGTACTGCGGGTCCTTCCAGGTGTTGGTCAGTTCTGTTGTGGCGCAGCCGCACAGCGCGGCAAGCAACATTGTTGCCAAAAGCGGGATTCGAAGAATACTCATGATGATCGTAACTCCTGTTCGGATGGGTCGCGACGCGATCTCAGGATGGCAGAATCATGGCAGGACCGCCGGGTAGAGGAGAGGCGGCGGAACGCGCAGATCCCTTCGAGGATTATAGACGGGTATATTTCACTTCTTCGGTTAAACTGAAGGCGTGCGTCTGCCGCAGCAAGTCGTCGCGACGACGTGCCGTGAGCGAATCCTGGTGCAGAACGCCGGCATGCCGTTGCGGACCCAGGCTTAACCGAACCGGAGGATGATCGTGAGCGCACGCACGCCCGACTGGAAAGATGAAGGCAAGCTGAAGCCGCTCTCGTCACGCTACGTCAAAACGGATGTACTGCCGTGGCGGCAGACCGCCTTTCCCGGAGTGGAGATCAAGGTGCTCCTGGAAGACCAGGACACCGGCCTCATGACCACGCTCACGCGCATGGCCCCGGGCGCGGTTCTGCCATTGCACGAACACGCCGACGTGGAGCAGACCTACGTGATCGAAGGACGCCTGGTGGACGAAGAAGGCGAGGTCACAGTCGGGGCGTATGTCTGGCGGCCGAAGGGCAGTACCCACGTTGCAACGGCGCCGGAAGGAGCGCTGCTCCTCGGAATGTTCCTGCGACCGAACCGTTTTCTGTGATCCGCTGCCGGCCGTTTACGGCTGGCAGCGTCGGGTCAGAACTAATAGAACGCGCTGATGGAAATCACCTCGGCACTGTCCAGTTCGTCAATGTCGATGTTTTCATACTCGGCGCGCACGCCGATGCCGAACACGCTGAATCGGGCGCCGACCCCGTACACGCGGGCGCTACCGACTAAACTCGCCGCAAAAGCAGTAAGCTTCCCGGCACGCATTGACGTTCTTGACAGAGGCAGCGGCGGCTGCGACAAAATTGCTTGCCTGATGGAGGCGGGAAATGTGTAGATTTACCGCTCAAGTGCAATCGCCGAAAGGGTCTGGTTAGTGCATCTCGAACAGATGGCGGCGACCGCGGCAGGCAGTCGCATGTCCCCTGAAGATCGCTTTCGTCGCTTTCAGAAGGTGAAGCGCGGTCCCAAATAGATGTAGAAGCTGTAATCACCTGTGTCCGCGTGACCATAGGTGAGATAGAGCGGTCCGATCGGGGTATCCACACCCAGAAACACGCTGCCCGCGGTAATGGTGTTGCCGAAGGAAGCGTCGCTTGAATTCTGCCAAACGTTGCCGCGCTCGAGGCTGGCGCCGAGGTAGGTCCTGAATAACTGAAAGTTAACGATACGACGCATGTAGGTCAGATCGATCAGCCCCGCGTACTGACCGCTCAATTGATTCTCCTGCAATCCGGAGAGACGCTGCCAGCCGCCCAGCCGGACCTGCGCTCCCAGGGGCGCGGTGCCGTCCACTGTGCTGAAGCCAAAAATCCTGCCGATCAGGGTATTACGGCCCCAACTATAGGCATGCTCGTAGTTCAAATTAACCTGATCGTAATCTGTGCTGGAGCCCAGTCCGTCGCGCGCGACGCGGTACTCGGCGATGCCGAGATGGCCCTCGCGGGGAAAATTGACGTTGTCCAACTTGTCATCGGACAATTTCAGGAAGACCTCGCCCCGCTCCACGTCTATGTCCGGCGCCGGCACACCGACTGTGACCTCGGCCGTGCCGCTCGCCCGCCGGTAGCCGAGCCTGCCTTCGCCCCAGGTGCCGAACTCCCGGCCCGCCGCCAGTTCCAGCGCGTAGGTGTCCAGTTGGAAGCGGGAAAGCCGGTGGCCTTCAGCATCGAAAACGTCCTCGTTCGTAACTTCGTGGCCGACCTTGCCGGATACGAAGTAGCGGGACAGCGGATCCAGAGGCTGGTGCAGTTCCGTGAAAATGGCCGGTTCATCGCCCAGTTGCCCACCTAGGCGCCATTCTCCGTTGAGCGCGTTGATCTCGGTGCGCGTATACAGGACACCGAGCTTGAATGTGCTTTCACCCTGCAGGTTGTTGGAAGAGGCGAGTCCAAACTGGAGGTAGCCCGGGCCCCAGTGCTTCTCCTTGGCGCTGATCACCAGGACGTTCTTGTCGTCCTCACGCACCACGTCGTAGCGAACGGACTCGAAGATCTCGAGCCCGTAGATCTTGCCGATGTCCTGCTCCAGTCGTTCCAGATCGAGCGGCTGACCCGGCTTGGCCGAGATGCGCTCGGCGATGACGGCGTCACCGACCCGGGAGCGGTTGTCGATGCGCACGAAATCGATCACCGGCGCGCCCGGCGGGGGGCGCCCGCGGTCCGCAAGGTGCCGCGCATAATCCTGCGGGCTGAGGGAATAGCGCCGCAAGTCGTCGATCGCGGCGCGCGCGGCGCGCTCGCCGATCGGGAAGGTCTCGGCTACGCGGTCGAAGCTGCCACCGCCGATGTCTCCGAGCGGCGGGCGAATGAGGACATCCTGCGGACCCAGGGTCTTTATTTGCTGCTCGGTGTTAAGGGTGAACAGGTAATTGGCGAGCTGTCCGGTCACACTCAGCGCGCTGGTGATGTCCTTCCGGCTGGCGAGTCCGCTGCCCACGTCCACCACGATCAGAACCTCGGCGCCCATGTCGCGCACCACGCTCACGGGCACGTTGTTGGCAATGCCGCCGTCCACCAGCAACCGGCCATCGATCTCCACCGGATCGAACGCCGCCGGCACCGCCATGCTGGCGCGGATGGACATGCTGAGGTTCCCCGCAGCCAGCACGACCGCCTTTCCGGTCTCGATGTCGGTTGCCACGGCCCGGTAGGGAATGGGCAGACGATCGAAGTCCTTCACCTCGACCACGGGCAGGGTGAGCCGGTTGAGCACAAGGTCGAACTTCTGACCGCGGATATAGGCGAGCGGGATCTCGATCTTGCCGTGGTTGAAGCCCGGCTTGGCCTTGAATGCGTAGTTGTAGTCGTCACTTTTGCGTCTGAAAGATCGGTCCGCGCGGCTGGGATAGTCCTGGAACAGTTCCTCCCAGTCCATCGCCCGCATTTCCCCTTCTATCTCCTGGGAATTCATACCGGACGCATAAAGGCCGCCGACGATGGAGCCCATGCTGGTGCCGGCGACGTAATCAACGGGAATGCGCAACTCCTCCAGTACCTTCAGCACCCCCACATGGGCGCCCCCGCGCGCACCCCCGCCGCCAAGCACCAGGCCGATGCGCGGCCGCGGGGCGGCGGCAGATTCATCCGCCGCCTTGACAGCCGGTGCCGGCAACACGAACAGGACCGCCAGCGCCAGAGCCGAAAGCCTGATCGTCCAATGATTGCTATAACCTGCACCGATTGCTGATTTGCGTCGCAAGGAAATCTTCATGTCGCAGGTGCTTGCGTCGTGCGCATGCCGTTTCTCTAAAGATGCTTCGATGCTTTTAGGGCGAAGCGGGTGACTTTGCTTCCGGCAATCCCACGCGGATTTGACGGGAGAAATCAGCCGCATTATTCGCCGGCTGCGCGCGGGCATTGATGTGCGCGCGCCGTTGGAGCTCGGGGAAAGGCAGGCCGCCGGTTTCGAGCCGCCCATGTTCATAGAGGTACTCCGGCACATAGCCACTCACCAGCACCTTCCAGTTGAATGGCAGATGCTCCGGATTGACGTGGGTGTTGGTCCAGATATTGGTGGTGCAGTTGGTGGTCAGGCTGTTGTAGAACTCGGGGCGGGCCTTCAACGCGTTGATCCTGTCCAGATACTCCAAAAATAGCCGCCGGCCGTTCTCGATAGGGCCGTGCGCACGGTACACATAAACGTCCTCCGGCGGATCACGACGATAGTTGGTGCGCAGCCGGATCACATCACGCTCATCGGCCACCACGTAGTAGAGTTCATATTGCTGGAAGAATCCCTTGATCGTCGAATAGCCTTCCCCTTTCATCTTGCGCGCCTCGATGGAAATGGCCAGATGATCGCCGCCGGCAAAGGCGAAGCTCAGGAATACATGCGCGATGGCCGGCCCCATCCAGTAGCTGGCCACCATATCCACCCCTTCCAGCTTGCGCAGGTCGAAGGTCTTGTCGTAGTACGCGGGAGTGAAGTCGGTTTCGGTCCGGTAGTCGAAGTTGCGTATGTTGTGCACCGTGACCCGGTCGCCGTCGATCGTGGCATACGACAGCACCGCGACCTCCGGTTGCCAGTCGCGGTCGTTGGAGGGCTCAATGGCGTTCCACGACACTAGAAGCACCGCGAACAGCGCGAGAAATGCGCCCAGGAAGCGGACCCGCCATCGCGAGCGCAACATACCGACGATCGTGGCAATGCCGGCGAGCCCGAACGCGCCCGCTAACAGCGTTTGCAGCGGACCCGTTTGCGACTCGCCGAAGAAATAGATCGCGAGCACACCCCAGCCGGTCAACGCGACCACGACGATCATTGCCAGCAACAGGACTGCGGCGCGCGCCAGGGTCCGCGCCATTCCGCTGCCTGCCGACCGGGGGACGGACGCCGTCACCGTGCGTTTACCGTCGACCACGGCGCGCTCGATCACGCGCTGGTCTTCACTTGGCCTTGACGTACTTTCCCAGCTCCGGAAAAGCTTGCCCGGCAAGCTCGTCCAGGAGCGGCTCAACCAGAATCGCAGTGTAGTTATCCGGCGTAAATTTGGGACTCACCCAGCCCCGGATCGTCTTGCCCGCGGTGTCCTTGGCTTCATTCAGCCTCGAGTAGTCCCTCAGGAAGCCCGAATCCGTCTCCTGCGCGAGGGCGGCGCCCGCGTGCGCTAACGCGACGACCCATGCCGCCGCTCCAACAAGCAAGGTCCATCGATTCATGATCTTCATCATGATCTCCTTAAATTTACAATTTTTAACCACCATATGCCGACTGTTGCTGCCACCGGCCTCAGAATCGAATGCCGACCCCGAGATACGCGCCGTAGCTGTCCATGTCGTAGAGAAATCCATCCTTGTCATAATCTACGCTGAGATAGCGATAGCCGAGCTTGCCCGACACACTCTTCGCAAAATCGTAGTTCACCCCTGCGATGGCTTGCCAGGTGAAATCGGATCCCACGCCGAACCCGCCGATGTCCCCGTAACCGACCAGCGTCCAGCGATCGGTGATCGGATGCTGGATGCGTGCGCCGATGTAAGGGTCCACCCAGTCCTTGTCGCCGCTACGGGAGACGGTGATTCCGGGCGTCCCGAAGAGGCTCCCGTCGATATCGGCACTCGCTTCGAGTTTGACGTAGCGCAGTCCACCGATCACGTCCACGGGACTGCGGCCTTCCACCGTGCGGTAGGCGGCAGCGGCGGCCAGCAGGGTCTGCTTCATCTCGAGGTTCGCGTTGACCGTGAGCGCGCCACCGGGGCCCGACGCCGTTGCGCCCATTGAAAGGTCCATGTAGATCGCGTCGAACAGCAGTCCCCAGCGGTCCTTCCGTGCCTCGAACGCGCCCATCATGCCAAAATCCAGCACATCCAGAACGTCGGAAAAGCTCACGTCCGTGCTTGTCTTGGGCAGCGGGCCGGATTGCACGTCGCCTTTCATCCCCGCGGCCCAGATGTACGGCGTGAGCTCGAATTGCCAGCCACCGGTCTGCGGCTCCGTGGTCTGGGCGGTAGCCGCCGTACCCGCACCCAGTTCCAGCATTCCTGCCAGCAACGCCGATGCTATCCGCCCCCTACCGAATTTCCTGCGTTGTCCACTGCCGGTCGTCACGTTTTTCATTTTCAAGTCTTTCCTGAACTGGATCGCCCCGCTTATCAAGCGGTCACTTTACTTCAATGGTCACCTTGTGAATCCTGCCGGTGAAGGCGTTGTTGCCCTGCTTGTAATCGTTGGACACGTTGGTCTCGCCGTCGAGCCCCACGTCCGCGCCTTCATCCGCAGAGAACATGAACGGCACCGTCTTCGGGACGCAGCTCCTTGATCGATCACCGACGATTCGTCAACGACCTACTTCTGAGCCGACGCTGCTGGGCTCAGATCGAACCGCACCCAGTCGAGCTTGCCGCTGAACTTGAAGGGCGACGTGTACGACTTGCGATCCACCGAGCCGCCGTTGTCCGCGCCGACGTCGAAGGGCTCGGAAATCGAATACAGGCCGGGGACGACCCTGCCGATCGTTCCATGGCCCACTTCGGCGCCGTCGATGAAGAGCGTGCCCTTGCCCGTCGGATTTCTCTTGTCAGCGCCCGCGACGGCCTCATAAACGAACTTGACCTCGTGCTTGCCAGGCGTCAGGGGTTTGTTCGCCTTGATCGTGTAGTAGTTCTCGTCGAAGGCGTTGTAGGTGTAGGTGACGATGTTGTTCTTCACGTACAGCGTGTACCCCGCGAAGTAGCCGCCGGTCGCGGCGATCACCCCGTTGGTCTTGCCGCTGATCTCCATCGAGGCCGTGATGGTGTGGCTGCGGTTCTTCACCGGGGGCGAGAGCGACTCGTTGATGAACTCGGCCGCGGGCGGGTAGTACGTGAAGGTCGTAGCCTTGGCGCCACCCATCCTCGCAATGTTGGCGGCCCGCGCCGCTATATCGTCGTATAGGGGATAGACGTTGTACTTCAACGCCTCCTCCTCCCACTTCTTCTTCAGCTCCTCGAGCTTCTGCGGGTTCGCCGCCGCCAGGTTGTTGGTCTCGCCCGGATCCTGGTCGAGGTTGTAAAGCTCCCAGGCATCCTTGTCGAAATCGAAGGTTCCCGCAATGACCCAGGGCATGCGGTTTCCGTGCAGCGCGACGGCCTTCCAGCCACGGTCGTACAGGGCGCGGTTGCCGAACATCTCGTAGTACTGCACGGGATGGTTCGTCGGCGCCTTGGAGTCGTTGAACGAGTATTTCATGCTGACGCCGTCGAGCGGTATCTGCTTTACGCCGTCCATTTCAGCTGGCATCGGGATCCCTGCGGCGTCGAGGAACGTGGGGGCGACGTCGATGATGTGGTGGTACTGCTTGCGCAGCTCGCCCCTGGCCTTGATGCCCTTCGGCCAGTGAACGATCATCGGGATCGCGGTGCCGCCCTCGTGGTTGGTCTGCTTGAAGTAGCGGAAAGGCGTGTTGCCCGCCATCGCCCAGCCGGCGTGGTAGTGGTTGTCGGTCTCGGCCGTGCCCCACTGGTCGTAGAACTTCTGGTTCTCCACCATCGGAGTCTTGGAGAGGCCGTTGACGAAAAGCATCTCGTTGTGGCTGCCCTCCATGCCGCCCTCGCCGCTGGCGCCGTTATCGGACGTGACCATGATGAGGGTGTTCTCGATCATGCCGGTGCGCTCGAGAGCTGCGACCATGCGGCCGATCTCGTGGTCGACGTGGTTCATCTGCGCGGCAAACGCCTCCATCTGGCGGGCGTACATCTTCTTCTGCGCAGCCGTGAGCGTGTTCCAGGCCGGGATAGCGTCCGGACGCGCGGCGAGCTTGGTTCCCGCGGGGAAGATGCCCTTGGCGATCTGGTTCTTCAGGATCATCTCGCGGGCCGCGTCCCAGCCCATGTCGAACTTGCCGCGGAATTTTTCCAGGTATGCCTTCGGCGCGTGGTGCGGGGCGTGAGTGGCGCCGGGCGCCCACTGCATCATGAAGGGCCGGTCCGGGCTGCTCGACTTCTGCGCCAGTATCCAGTAGATCGCGCGGTCGGCCATGTCGGTCGAGAGATGGTAGTCGGGCTTGCCGACTGCCGGGTTCGTCGGCCGGTGGTTGTCGTACATGACCGGGACGAAGTTGTGAATATCGGCGTTCGGGAAACCGTAGAAGTGGTCGAAACCATCCGCGCTCGGCCAGCCGAGGAACGGGCCGCTCGCCGACACTTCGCGCGCGGGCACATGGTCCCACTTGCCCAGGGCGTACGTCGTGTATCCCTTCTGCTGCAAGACCTTGGCGCCGCTCGCCGCCTGCGGCGGCACGATGCCGTTGTAGCCGGGGAAGCCCATGGCCGTGGCGGCGTGGCTGCCGAAGCCGATCGAGTGATGGTTGCGCCCGGCCAGGATCGCGGCGCGCGCCGGCGAGCACAGGGCCGGGGAATGGAAGTTGGTGTAGGTCAGGCCGCCCGCGGCGAGCTTGTCGATGTTGGGCGTCGGGATGATCCCGCCGTTGGCGCCGAATTGCCCGAAGCCGACATCGTCGAGCAGGATGACCAGCACGTTGGGTGCGCCCGCTGGCGCCTTCGGCCGCACGGGCCAATCCTCCTTCGAGTCCTCGTATTTCTTGGCGATCTTGCCTTTGAACCCCGCCATGCGTGGGTCGTCGGCCGGTTTGGCCTCTTTGGCCTTCGGCTCAGGTGGTTGCGGCTGGCTGCACGAGCCCAGCACGAGGCAGGCCACGAGAGCGCCCAGCGCGTAAATGAGAGTTTTCCTCATGTCACTTCTCCTCTTGTGAAGTCAGTGTCGGTTCGTCCAGGACTAAAGGACTAAAGGGGACGCATACCTTTTCGGAATATTGTGTGCGTCCCCATTCTTATTTTCGTCCCCATTCTTATTTGCCCATTCTTATTTCACCGCTTATCAAGCGGTCACTTTACTTCAATGGTCACCTTGTGAATCCTGCCGGTGAAGGCGTTGTTGCCCTGCTTGTAATCGTTGGACACGTTGACCAGATTAAAGGGGACGCACACCTTTTCAGGACCAGATTAAGATTAAAGGGGACGCACACCTTTTCAGAATATCGTGTGCGTCCCCTTTTTCTGTCACTGCGTCACTCCGTCTCGCTCGTCACTGAACGAGCGGGATCTGCGCCGCCAGCTCGTACTTGCCGATCGCGCGGATCTTGTTCTCGATCTGGATGTAGCGCGCGACCTTCGCGCCGGGGATCACTTTCTCCAGCTTGGACACGTAGGAGCTCTTGAGCTGCACTTCCGCATCCTCGATGGCGATCGCTTCCTTGATCAGTTTCTTCGCGGTTTCGTCGGACACCGGCCCCTTGTTGTAGGCATCGGCGTAGTTCTTGATCGTCGCGAGGAGCCGCTTGTTGATGCCCTGCAGATCCTTCTGGTAGGCCTCGTACACCGGCCAGAAGCCCTTCGCTTCGTCCTCGGTCAACTGCATATTGGCCGCAACGACGACCTTTTTGTCGGCCCTGATCTTCTCGGCGAGGATCTGCATGTCCGACGCGGTCTGCGCGGCCGCAGGCAGCGCCAGCAGGGTTGCAACAGCAAACAGTACGGCTTGAGCGAGCTTCATTTCGGGTTTTCCTTCGGTTAGATTAAGACGTGATTCGTGAACTGCGATTCGTGATTTGAGCCCCCTGTCCCGGGATGCGGGAAAAAGTTGGGGCCACAGGTGATTTGGTCTACTCACGATTTACGGCGCGCGGATTTTATGTCATTTTCCAGTTCTTGTGTGTAGTGAGATTTCTTGAACGTTCCGGCGATGGCGACTATCTCCCGCGCGAAGTCCATATCGCGGACAACGCCGGGAGGCGAAAAGATGTCAGCAAAAGGGGCCAGGCGCGAATTATCGATATCGTTAATCGAGCCTGGCCCCTTTACCTCTTCGTCTCCTGCCGTATGAATTGCCCCGTGGTGTTCGCCAGAAACCAGGCTCAAAACATCAGTTTTCCGTAGAAAAGCAGTCCGACAAAGTTGATGTTGACGTCGCCCTCGAACTTGACATTGGAGGATTCACTCTTCGCCTCGAGCGACATACGCACGGCATTGAGTCCGGCACCAATGGCGAAGTTTTTCCAGGCGCGATATTCGGCGGCAAGAAGTACATCGCTGATCCCGCCCTTGAAATCGCCTAAAGCGAGGTACAGGAACTCGACCGATGATCGTGCATACCACTTTTCTGTCAACGCCACGTCGAGTCGCGCGCCGATCAGGGGCAGCGGTGCGGTGACCTTGTCGCCTGACGTTCCTTGAGCGAGCGAATGGACTGTCAGCCCGATTTCGGTTACATGAAGGCCGACTGATCCGGCCAGGTCCACACGATCGTCCTGCAAAAAGGAATAACTGTAGCGAACATTGTAGAAGGCCAGGTCGAATACGCTGTCCACCGTGGTGCCGAGCGGGTAAATCGTGCCGTCAATATTGATTTCCTGGCTTAGGGTCTTGGTGGCCTCGCGGGAGAGGTCGAACCAGGTGAAATCCCAGCGATGCTTGCGGCTCGAGCCAAAGCGGTAGGCAGCATCGATCCGGAACACGGTGTCGGAACTCTCCATGCCGAGGACTTCGTCGAGGTCGATCTCGGCGCCGACACCCGGCGTGCCGATGCGCACGTCGCTGGCGAGAGTTGAGGCAAAGCCGCCGAGGCTGAGACTCCATTTCTCCCAAGGACCGCCGCTTTCTTCAGCGACAGCGGGCTGCATGCATACAGCCAGGGCGGCAAGCCAGATTCCTTTGAGCATTCGTGACATGATTTCCTCCGCTTCGGTTTGCCTGGTCGCCATTTGGTCGAGGCGCGCAGGCGTTAGCCGGCGCACATCCGGCATGGCCGCATCATACCCAGAATCCGGCAACGCGTTCGATCGTCCAGTACGAGGCCGCCGTTCAACAGGGCAGGGACGGGATTTACATGATTGACTGGATTGATTACAGGTTCGTATTTCTTTGAACTTTCCATCCTGTCCATCCCATTAATCCTGTCTGATTATGATTTGACAGGATGAACAGGATTATGAGGATGGGATGCGGAATCATCCTGTGCCTCCTGGAAATCCTGTCGTGCTTCTTTTCTCTGGCGGAACTTGCGTTTGAACTGGAGGCGCTCGCTCCCGAAGTTGATTGACAGTCCAATGTCAAGTCCCGTGGCAGTGAGATAGTTCACCGTTTGAACCTCGTGAGCTTTGCTAAGCGCATCGACCGCTTTCAACTCCAGGATGACTTTGTCCTCCACCATGATGTCGGCAGCGAAATCGCCCACCGATACTCCTTCATAAAGAACGCTGATCCGTTTCTCCTCTTCGGCTCGCAAGCCCGCCTTGCGCAACTCGATAAGCAACGCCTTCCGGTAGACAGACTCCAGGAATCCTGGACCAAGAACCCGATGCACCTTCATCGCAAGCCCGATGATTTGCTGGGTGAGTGGGTCGTCCAACTTCGTGACCATTATGTTTATCCTGTAAATCCTGTTTAATCATGATTTGACAGGATGAACAGGATTATCAGGATGAGACGAGGAAACATTTTGCTGTGCGTCTTTATCATGTTCATCCCGTTAATCCTGTCTGAAAAAGGCTTTGGACAGGATTTACATGATTGACTGGATTAAGAACGAGTTCATATTGCTTCGAACATTCAATCCTGTTCATCCCGTTAATCCTGTCCACTGTGATGAGAATTGCATCAGAACTCATAGAACGCGCTGACTGAAATCATCTCGACATTGTCTAGTTCGTCAAGTTCGATCAATTCGTACTCGGCGCGCACGCCGATGCCGAAGAGGGTGAACCGGGCGCCGACCCCGTACAGCGGCGCGGAGCCGTCGAAACTGGTCTTCGCGCCGGCGTTGCTCTTCTCCAGGTTGTATTCCATGCCGCCGACGCGAGCGAACAGTTCCACCGGGCCGAGGCCTAATCCGGCCAGTGCGGCGTAGTCGAATCCGTCGACCTTGTACTCGACCGCGGAGGCGTTCGGCTTGCCGAGGTCGCGGTAACCAACTTCACCGGATAGGCTTACGATCGGCAGCCAATCGAAGCGATAGCCACCGAAAACTTTGAATGCGCCATCGGACTCGTTGAACGCCGCCCCGGCGGGGTTCGTTGCGCTGTCCTCGATGGCGGCGTTGCCGACACCGCCGCCGATGTAGATGCCGCCGGCGAAGGCAGGGGTGGTGACGATAATGAAGAGGGCTGTTGCGATTGCAAGGATATTTGTGTGGCGCATGATGATCTCCTGGTCTGAAATGTTTGTCTGGCTGCGGACTGGTAGCTGGGCACTCCGGCCAGGTCCGGATTCAAGGTGTGACGATAGCGAAGGTAATTACGCGATCGCAATTCGTCAAGCTACGCTAAATTGTCCGGTAGTCATTAATAATCCTACAGGCGACGGCATTTCAATTGCAAGACTGCGCACGGCGCGGCCTCATTGCCGGCCCGCGTGGAAAGTAGATATAACTTCCGGCTGTCGCAGGGGCGAAACGCTTCGCTGCCTGAAAAGGGAGTTCCCGGGTCACGATCCAGGCGAGAGCGAAAAGGCCTGGCCGAGTATGGTTGTGCTCGCGCCCACATGCTCGTGGCTCTACCCCACCCGAGAAAAGAACAGGGTCCGCATTCGGAATTGGAGGCGCCTCAACGAGCCAGCAACTTGTTGAGCACTTCGAAGGCCTTGCCGAAAGTGCCGTTGCCCACCGCGTCCACCACGCCAGCCTCGTCGTCGTTGGCGACCTTGCACTCGGCGATCCAGATGCCGAAGGTCTTGTTGCCCATGGTGACCGGGTAGAGCGTGAGTTGCGCCACGTAGTCCTTCACCGGCAGCGGCGAAGTGAGGATGCAGTATCTGAAGTAGTGCTCGGTGTCCGAGAGCGCCAGCAGCCGCTCGCGGATGGTGCCGCCGCCACCGGCGATGTCGAAATTGCGCACGCAGCCGACCTGGTCGCTCGGTAGCCCACCTTCGATATGGCTGCGGGAAAACTTCGGATGCCACTCGGGCAGGTTGTTGAAGTCGCGTACCCTGGCCCAGACTTTCTCGATCGGGGCGTCGATCACCGCGCTGGTGTAGATTCTGGTAGTCATGGTGTCTCCCTATTTCCTTGCCAGTTTGCGGTTCATCGCCGCAAACCCGACGACGAAGACGTTGTCGCCGATATCGTTCACCTGGACGTCCTCAGGTCCGGAGGTGACGTCGAACTCGGCCCACCACTCGGCAAAGGCCCTGTTGCCCACCGTGATCGGGGTGACGCGCATGGTCGCCACGTAGTTCGCGACCGGCATCGGCGACACCAGGATGTTGTAGGTCAGCGTGCGCCCGGAATCCGACAGCGTCAGCAGCTTCTCCCGAAGCAATCCGCCGTCTGCCTTGAGGGTGAAGCGGCGCACGCAGCCGACACGGTCTCCGGACAGACCGCCTTCGATCTCCGATTTTCCGATCGCCGGGTGCCACTTCGGCAGCCCGTTGAAGTCCCGCACCAGCGCCCAGACCTTGTCGGCCGGCGCATCGATCACCGCACTGCGATAGACCTTGATCATTTTCTATCCCTCCAACTGAGTTCAATCCCATGAACCACGGAG
>CAYNFN010000354.1:0-1734 GCA_964396485.1 uncultured Alcaligenaceae bacterium | reverse complement strand
GCTCCGGTGTGGATGTGCTTCGCCTTCTTTCTGATTTCGTCGTTTTCGTTCGGAGGAATCCAGAGCTTCGCGCCGGCGGCGCTGCGCGACATTTACGAGATTCCCTTTGCGCTCGCTACCGCGTGCATCACCGCGTACATGTTGGCAAGCGCCGGCGGCATCGTGGTCGGCGGCTTTCTGGCGACCAAAACCGCGCATCACGACAAGGTCGTCGCGGCGGGCTTCGCGGCGTCAGGCGCGATCGCGGTGCTGGTTGCAACCGGCATTCCGCCCGCCGCCGCCGTTATCGTGCTGCTGGGATTGATCGGCTTCGGCGCCGGCATTGCCGGCCCCTCCCGGGATCTGCTGGTGCGCGCGGCCGCGCCGAAAAACGCCACCGGCCGGGTTTACGGCGTGGTGTACTCGGGGCTGGATATCGGATTGTCGATCGCGCCGACGCTGTTCGGCCTGCTGATGGATTGGCAGCATCCCTCGTGGGTGTTCATCGGCATCGGCCTGTTCCAGGTGCTGGCGTTGTTCGCGGCTCTGGGCGTGGGCGGCACGGCGATCAAGCGCAGCATGCAGGCCGCTTAAGTTTCCGGCTGTACGGAAAAGCCGCCGGCCTCTTCTCCTCCCGCGCGAGACGCAGGCAATGAGCGCCCAAACGATCGCCGTCGAAGTGCGCGCTGCGGAGAAAGTTTTCGCCAACGGCGTGCGCGCCCTCGATCCGATCGGCCTGGTAGTGCGCGAAGGCGAAATCCTCACCCTGGTCGGCCCTTCCGGCTGTGGCAAGAGCACATTGTTGAGATTGATCGCCGGGCTGGTGCAGCCAAGCGCGGGCCGCATCGGACTCTCCCCGGAGGCCCGGTCGGCCGGACGGGCTTTCGTATTCCAGAACCCGACGCTGATGCCCTGGGTGAGCGTGGAGCGCAATGTCCGCCTGCCGCTCGACCTCTCCGGCGTGGAGCCCGCCGAGGCGCAGGACAAAGTGCGCCACGCGCTGGAACTGGTGGGCCTGAATGATTTCGCGCGTTTCTATCCGCGCGAACTTTCCGGCGGCATGCAGATGCGTGCCTCGATCGCTCGTGCACTGGTGACCGGCCCGCGGCTGCTGCTGATGGACGAGCCCTTCGGCGCGCTCGACGAAATCACCCGCAACCGCCTCGACCGGGACCTGTCCGAACTGTGCGCCCGCGAGAAGCTCACCGTGCTGTTCGTCACCCACAGCATCTACGAAGCCGTATTCCTGTCGTCGCGAGTATTGGTGATGTCCGCCCGCCCGGGCCGGATTTTCGAGGAAGCTGCGATCGACGAGCCACAGCCGCGTCGAGACGCCTTCCGCACCACGGAGAAATTCGCGCGCCTGAGTGCCGGGCTATCCGGCATGCTGGCCGCCGCCATGCACGAGGCGCCCGCATGAGCGACAGGAAGTGGCTGCAGATCGGCGCACCGCTCGCGGTCGGAATTGCGTTCATCCTGGTCTGGCATGCGCTGGTGGTGGTGAACGAAGTGCCCCACTACATCGTGCCTTCCCCGTTCCTGGTGATGAAGACGCTGGTGCAGGACTGGGGATTGCTGTCCGGCTCGCTGCTGGTCACGCTGCAGGTCACAGGCGCAGCGCTGGCACTTGCCGTCGTGCTCGGTGTGGCGCTTTCGATTCTGTTCGTGCAGAGCCGGCTGATCGAGGCGAGCCTGCTGCCCTATGCGGTGATCCTGCAGGTCACGCCGCTGGTGGCGATTGCGCCGCTGATCATT
>CAYNFN010000353.1:0-4717 GCA_964396485.1 uncultured Alcaligenaceae bacterium | reverse complement strand
CCTCACCCCTCACCCCTCACCCCTCACCCTCAGCGGATTCTATGAGTCTCAAATGCGGAATCGTCGGACTGCCCAACGTCGGCAAGTCCACGCTGTTCAACGCGCTCACCAAGGCCGGGATCGCGGCGGAGAACTATCCGTTCTGCACCATCGAGCCGAATGTCGGCATCGTCGAAGTACCTGATCCGCGGCTGGCGCAGCTCGCCGCCATCGCCAGGCCGCAGAAAGTGGTTCCCGCGATCGTGGAGTTCGTGGACATCGCCGGTCTGGTGGCTGGCGCCTCCAAAGGCGAAGGTCTGGGCAACCAGTTTCTCGCCAACATCCGTGAAACCGATGCAGTGGTGCACGTGGTGCGCTGCTTCGCCGACGACAACGTCGTGCACGTCTCCGGAAAAATTGATCCGCTTTCCGACATCGAAACGGTCGAGACCGAACTGGCGCTGGCGGATCTGGCCACGGTGGACAAGGCGTTCGCCCGTTATCGCAAGCCGGCGCAGTCCGGCGACAAGGCAGCGAAGCTGCTGGTTGCCGTGCTGGAGAAAGCGCAGGCGCAACTGAACCAGGCCAAACCGGTGTGCGCGCTCGATCTTTCGAAGGAGGAACTGGCGAACATAAAGCCGTTCTGCCTCATTACCGCCAAGCCGGTGCTGTATGCCGCCAACGTTGCGGAGCATGGATTCGGCGACGACAATGCGCTGCTGCAGTTGGTAAAGCAGCACCCCGCCAGGGAAAACGCGCCGGTCGTGGCGTTCTGCGCGCGCACGGAAGCCGAAATTGCCGACCTGTCGGATGACGACAAGCAGGTGTTCCTCGCCGACATGGGGTTGAAGGAGCCGGGCCTGAACCGGTTGATCCGCGCCGGCTACGACCTGCTGGGATTGCAGACCTTCTTCACCGCCGGGGAGAAGGAAGTACGCGCCTGGACGATCCACAAGGGCGACACCGCGCCGCAGGCCGCCGGGGTGATTCACACCGACTTCGAGAAAGGCTTCATTCGCGCCGAGGTCATCTCCTTCGGCGACTACATCGCCTTCAAGGGCGAGCAGGGCGCCAAGGAGGCCGGAAAGATGCGCCTCGAGGGCAAGGAGTACGTGCTCAAGGACGGCGACGTCATGCACTTCCGATTCAACGTCTAGCAGGCTGTTGAAAAACTCGATAGCCGAACCAATTCTTAACACCAAGATTCTTGTCAATACCTTATTTTCTATACCTTCCCTTCAATACCTTCTTTTCAATACCCGCTCGACGGGTGCCCTTGAGGGGTGCGCTCGACGGGTGCCCTTGAGGGGTGCACAAAGGCACCAAGAAGAACTGGCAAGGTATCCGGGTCCCCATTTGCATCCCTTGGTGTCTTGGTGCCTTGGTGGTTAATTTTTCGGTTTTTCTCTCTGTACTCTCGGCGGTCTCTGGCATAACAACAACCTGTTAGGCATTTCTTTTTACACTGACCAGCGTCACCCCGGCCAGCACCAGCGCCGCACCGATAAGTTGAATCGCGCTGATCGGCTCATTCAGCACCCGGTAACCGAGGAAGATCGTGGCCACCGGCCCGACCGAACCGATCATGGCTGCATGGTTGGCGCCGGTGCGGCGGATGCCTTCCGACATCAGCCATGCGGGTATCACTGTGGAGACGACCGCCATCAACAGTGACAGCCAGTAGACCTCGTGCGGCAGCGTCAGCTCCGACAGGTCGTGAGCGACGAGGAACTGCAGCAACGCCACCGCGCAGGCCACCAGCATCGCGTAGGATGTGAAGCGCGCGGCGCCGAGTTTGCCGATCACTTCCCCGGCGCCGATCAGGTAGAACGAGTAGACCACGCCGCTGGCAAATACCAGCACACCGCCGAGCGCCACTTCGAAAGAGTGACCGCCAAACTCCAGGTTTTCTGCAAACACCAGTGCGATACCGCCGTAGGACAGCGTCAGCGCGGCAACGTGGTGGCGGCGAACCGGCTTCTTCAGCAACCACGCTGACAGCAGCACCACTATCGTCGGGTAGAGGAACAGGATCAGGCGCTCGAGGCCGGCGGTAATGTACTGGAGCCCGAGGAAATCGAGATAGCTGGCGAGGTAGTAACCGATGAATCCGAGCAATGCGACCGCGAGCCAGTCCTTGCGGGTCAGAGATACTGCGGCCGTTCCGCGGCCCGACCACAGTGCCATGAGCACGAAAAAAGGCGCCGAGAAAAGCATGCGCAGCGCCAGCAGCGTGGCGGCATCGACCGCATAAAAGTAGGCCAGCTTGACGATGACCGCTTTCGCGGAGAAGGCCATCGCCGCAAGCACGACGCAAACGGTGCCGGCGAGCGAAGGCCGGGCCTGGTCTTGTGGCATCGACGGCCGGGATCAGCGCCGGCCGCCGCCGCCGAGTATCGAGCCGAGCACGCCGCGGATGACGCGGCGGCCGACTTCCGAACCGATTGCCCGCGCCGCGCTTTTCATCATGGCATCGCCGGCCGACTGGCGGCGCGAATTGCCGCCGCCCAGCACGCCACCCAGGACGTTGTCCAAAACCGACCCTCCGGCTGTCGGCGTTGCGCCCGGCTGTGGTGTGGCCGCCGCGGTCGCCTCGCGGCGCGCCTTCAGGACTTCGTGCGCAGAATTCCGATCGACCGTGTTCTCATAAACGCCTGCCACCAGCGAGCGCTGCATCGCTGCGCGGCGCTCATCCGCCGTTGCCGGCCCGATGCGGCTGTGCGGCGGCAATATGAAAGCGCGTTCGACAACCGTGGGCTGGCCCTTCTCGTCCAACAGCGATACCAGCGCCTCGCCCACGCCCAGTTCGCCGATGACTTTCTCGACGTCGAGTGCCGGGTTGGAACGCATCGTGGTGGCGGCGGTCTTCACCGCTTTCTGGTCACGCGGGGTGAAGGCGCGCAGCGCGTGCTGCACCCGGTTGCCGAGCTGGCCGAGCACGGTGTCGGGAATGTCGAGCGGATTCTGGGTGACGAAGTACACGCCCACGCCCTTGGAGCGGATAAGCCGCACCACCTGTTCGATTTTTTCCAGCAGCGCTGGCGCTGCGTCGTTGAATAACAGGTGCGCTTCGTCGAAAAAGAACACCAGCTTCGGTTTTTCGGTATCGCCGACTTCGGGCAGCTCCTCGAACAATTCCGCGAGCAGCCACAGCAGCAGCGTCGCGTACGCCTTGGGCGCGGCCAGCAGCCTGTCGGCGGCGAGAATGTTGACGACGCCCCGGCCTTGGTCGTCGGTCTGCATCAGATCCGCGATATTGAGCGCCGGCTCGCCAAAGAAACGGTCGCCACCCTGCTGGTCGATCCCCAGCAGCCCGCGTTGGATTGCGCCGATGCTGGCTGAGGAAATGTTCCCATACTCGGTGGTGAACTGTCTGGCGTTGTCGCCGACGTACTGCACCATCGAACGCAGGTCCTTGAGGTCGAGCAGCAACAATTGATTGTCGTCGGCGATCTTGAACACCAGTGTCAGCACGCCGGCCTGGGTGTCGTTGAGATTGAGCAGCCGCGCCAGCAGCAGCGGGCCCATTTCCGAGACGGTGGCGCGCACCGGATGTCCCTGTTCGCCAAAAACGTCCCAGAACGTGACCGGGCAGCCGGCGAAGGAAAACTCGCCAAGTGCGAGCATGTCGATGCGCGCCTTGAGCTTGGGGTTCATCGTGCCCGGCTGCGATAGACCGGAGAGATCGCCTTTGACGTCGGCCATGAAAACCGGCACACCGATCGCGCTGAACCGCTCGGCCATCACCTGTAGCGACACGGTCTTGCCGGTGCCGGTGGCGCCGGCGATCAGTCCGTGGCGGTTGGCAAGCGCGGGCAGAAGAAAAAGCTCCCGCGAAGACTTGGCGATCGGCAGAGGTGGTTGCATGTGTTTTTCCGAGACCGGAGATGATCGGGTGGTATGATAAAATTTTAATTATATCAGCCATATTTGGTGCGTCATCAGGTTGGTGCAGCGGTTCGCATCCGGCGCCGCTGCGGCGCCTTCGCAGAGGAAGTCATGGCAGGCCACAGCAAGTGGGCAAACATCAAGCACAAGAAAGCCGCGACGGACGCCAAACGCGGCAAGATTTTCACCCGCCTTATCAAGGAAATCACCGTCGCCGCCCGACTGGGCGGCGCCGACCCGGACACCAATCCGCGGCTGCGCCTGGCGATGGACAAGGCGTATGCCAACAACATGCCGAAAGACAACGTGGAGCGCGCGATCAAGCGCGGCAGCGGTGAGCTCGAGGGCGTGAGTTACGAGGAAGTGCGCTACGAGGGTTACGGAATCGGCGGCGCCGCGGTCATGGTGGACTGCATGACCGACAATCGCATCCGCACGGTCGCGGATGTGCGCCATGCATTCGCCAAGCACGGCGGCAATCTCGGCACCGAAGGCTCGGTTGCCTTCCTGTTCAAGCATTGCGGACAGTTGCTGTTCCCTCCCGGCACCAGCGAGGAAAAAGTCATGAATGCGGCGCTGGATGCGGGCGCTGAAGACGTGATTGCCAACGACGACAGCAGCATCGAGGTCATCACCGCGCCCAACGATTTCATGGCGGTGAAGGAAAAGCTGGCGAAGCGCGGGCTGAAGGCGGAAGTCGCGGAAGTGACCATGAAGCCAACGGTGGAGAATGTGCTGGCGGGAGACGACGCGGCGAAAATGCACAGGCTCCTCGAAGCCCTGGAGGCGATCGACGATGTGCAGGAGATCCATACCACCGCGATGATGGAAGGGTGAGGCGTGAGGCGAG
>CAYNFN010000352.1:0-11198 GCA_964396485.1 uncultured Alcaligenaceae bacterium | reverse complement strand
GTGTCGTTGGCTCTGCTCCCGCTGCTGTCGAAACAGGTGGTGGTGGACCAGGTCCAGCTCAACGGATTGCGGATTAACCTCGTCAAGCACAGAGACGGCCGGACCAATTTCGCCGACCTGCTCGGAGCGGAAAAAACCGCGGCACCCGCGCCCGCGCCGCCATCTGCTGCCGCGGCCCCGATCAAGTTCGACATCGATGGCGTCAAGGTGAGCAAGGCCGCGGTGAGATGGAAGGATGAGGCGACGGGTGTCGAGTACACGGTATCGGATTTCAACCTTGAGACCGGGCGGGTGGCCCCGGGGGTACCGGTCAAATTCGAGCTGGCTGCGGCATTCACGGCATCGGAACCGAAGATGGACGTGAAGCTGCAGTGCGCGGGAAACGTGACGGCCGACCTGCAGAATCGCAGTTTCTCGGTGGCCGTGCTGACCGCATCGGTCAGCGCGCAGGGTCCGCAACTGGAAGCGGGGCTGAATATCAAACTCTCCGGCGTCGAAGGGTCGGCCAAGGCGCTGCAGGTTCGCGAATTCCTGGTCACCGTGGACGCCAAGCAGGCGGACAACTCGGTCAAGGGCACGCTTTCAACGCCGATCATGGCAAACTTAGAAACGCAGCTTTTCGAACTGCCCAGGCTCGCCGGCGAATTCGAGGTGGCGTCGCCGGCGTTGCAGATGAAGAAACTGACAGTGCCGCTGGCGGGCACGGTCCGCGCCGACCTGAAGAAACAGACGGTGAACGCCGATCTGACCACCCGCTTCGACGAAAGCAGCATCAAGGCCAAAGTCGGCATGAGCGACTTCGCGGCGCCATTCACCCGCTTCGACGTCGCCATCGACAAGCTCAACGTTGACCGCTATCTGCCACCCACGGAAAAACGGGCGGCGAGCGCCGAACCGGCCGCCGCCCCGCATGCAGAGCAACCGATCGATTTTTCACCGATCAGGAAACTCAATCTTGCAGGCAGCCTGCGCATCGACGAGCTGATCGCGTCGAAAGTGAAGGCGCAGAACCTGCGGATGGACGTCAAGGCCAGGGGCGGCAGGCTGGACGTGAATCCGCTGTCGGCCAGCCTCTATCAGGGCAGCACCAATGGCACGGCCTCGGTCAACGCCAACAACAACCAGCTCGCAGTCAGGCAGAACCTCTCCGGCGTATCCATCGGCCCGCTGCTGCGCGATGCGTTGAACCAGGATCTGCTCGATGGGCGCGGCAACGTCGCGCTGGACGTCACCGCCACCGGCAACACTGTGAGCGCGATCAAGAAGACGCTCAACGGCTCCGCGGCGCTCAACCTCAAGGACGGCGCACTCAAGGGCATCAACCTGGCGCAGTCGCTGCGCAACGCCAAAGCGATGTTCACCGGCGGGGCGCGCGATTCCGAGCAGGCCGCAGCGGCCGGCGAAAAGACCGATTTCTCCGAGTTGAGCGCCAGCTTCGTCATCCGTGAGGGCGTGGCACACAACGACGATTTGCTGGCGAAGTCCCCGTTCCTGCGGCTGACCGGCGCGGGTGACATCAATATCGCGGCAGGCAGCCTGAACTACCTGGCGAAGGCGGCGGCAGTGGCGACCAGCACCGGTCAGGGCGGAAAGGAACTCGCCGACACCCGGGGGCTGACACTGCCGGTGCGCGCTTCGGGTCCGTTCACTGCGCTTAAATACAAACTCGAGTTCGGCTCCGCGTTCTCAGACAGCGCCAAGCAGCAGGTCGAAACAAAAAAAGAAGAACTCAAGGGCAAGCTCGAAGACCAGCTCAAGGCCAGGCTGCCCGGGGCCGCAAAGCCGGCTGGGGAGGCAGCGCCCGCCACAGGCGAGGAATCGGCGCCGCCGCCACGGCCGGAAGACAAACTCAAGAAAAAGCTGAAGAAGCTGTTCTGACCGACGATTCCGGAATGAGCGAATTCGCCGAGCGCGTCATTGCCTGGCAGCGTCAGCATGGACGCCACGATCTGCCGTGGCAGGGCACGCGCGATCCCTATCCGGTCTGGCTCTCCGAAATCATGCTGCAGCAGACCCAGGTCGCCGCAGTCATCCCGTACTTCAAGCGCTTCATCACCCGCTTCCCCGACGTTGCCAGCCTGGCGGCGACCGATCAGGACGAAGTACTGGCGCTGTGGAGTGGGCTCGGTTATTACGCCCGAGCTCGCAATCTCCACCGCGCCGCGCGCATCGTCGTCGAGCGGCATGGTGGCGTATTCCCGGGGCACTTCGAGGAGATCGCCGCGCTGCCGGGGATCGGGCGATCGACCGCGGCTGCGATTGCAGTGTTCGTCTCCGGCGCCCGCCAGCCGATCCTGGACGGCAACGTCAAGCGTGTCTTGGCGCGCTGCTTCGGCATCTCAGGATACCCCGGCGAGAAAAAGATCGAGAAGCGCATGTGGGAACTCTCCGCCGGGCTGTTGCCGGAGCGTCATATCGAGGCATACACGCAAGGGCTGATGGATCTCGGTGCCGGCATCTGCACTCGCCACCGCCCGCGTTGCGAGGCCTGTCCCCTTGGCGAGGAGTGCGCGGCCAGGCGCGAGAACCGCATTTCCGAACTGCCGTCGCCGCGGCCGAGGAAGCCCGTGCCGGAGAAGTCCACGGTCATGCTGATCCTGCAGCGCAACGGCGAAGTTTTGCTTGAGAAGCGCCCGGAGCCCGGCATCTGGGGCGGCCTGTGGAGCTTTCCCGAAGTCAGCGATGCGTCGCAGGCGGCAACGCTGTCCCGCGGCCGATTCGGTGCCGCAGTCAAGGCCGACGGCATCTTGCCGGTGATCCGTCATGGCTTCACCCACTTCGCGCTCACCATCACGCCGGCGCTGCTGCGCGTGACGCGGATGGAGCCGCGCGCACGCTCGCCGGGCCATGTGTGGTTGACGGTTGAAGATGCGATCGGTGCGGCGGTGCCAGCGCCGGTGCGCGCGATCCTGCGCCGGCTTCGCGACGGCGGCTGATGCCCGTTATGCGGACGAATTCAGAAGCCGGCACAGGCGCATCAGCCGTTCGCGGTCGTCGCGCGTCTCGAGCAACGCCTGCTTTTCTTCGAGGGCAAGCGGCAGGACTTCTGCCAGGCGGTAACTCACCCAGCGGGAATCGTCGTAGGCGAGCGGCGCAAAGAAATACTTGGTACCGAGGCGGCTGACGATCTGCTCGAGCACCCGGCGGCACAGGACCAGCGATTCTTCGTTCGCGCTTCCGGGAACCTCCTCCAGCAGCTCGATCTCGGCGCGGATCAGGCCGCTCGGCTGTGTGGTCTGGCTGCGGATACGAAACCGCTGCTGGCCCTTGGTCTTGAGATGAAACACGCCCAGATGAGGCATCTCCCATTCGTCGATCGTGGTGGTACAGCCGACCGCTTCCGGCAGCGCCGGCTTGCCGACTTCCACACCTTCCCTGATCCTGCACACTCCGAAGGGCGTAGTGTCGCGCAGGCAGTCCCGGGTCATTTCCAGATAGCGCTGCTCGAAGATCTTGAGCGGCAGCATGCCGCCTGGGTAGAGCACGGTGTTGAGTGGAAAGATCGGGATTGATGTCGTCATGTAAAAACACTCACCGCAGAGGACGCAAAGGACGCAGAGGAAAACCAAGAACGAGGAAAAGCGAGATGCGGTTAAAGGCGAGAGGAGTGTGCGTGGTCCTCCGCTACCGATTATCGCCCCGGTGGATCAACCGCCAATGAAAGCATTTATTGAGAATAACGTAACTGCATGACACTTCCCTCACCCCGACCCCTCTCCCGGAGGGAGAGGGACAACTGAAACCCTCGCCCTCTGGGAGAGGGTGCCGCGCAGCGGCGGATGAGGGCAGCAGTCGCATAAGTGCTGTCACGCTGTTATGTAAGACTCAATAACTCCGAATTATCTTTGTTCTTGCCTTTCCTCCGCGTCCTCCGCGTACCCCTCAAGGGGGTATTGAAATGAATCCTCTGCGGTGAGCGCTTATAGAGCCTTACACAGAGCCACCTTAATCTCACCACGAAATCAACCATCGCCCTCGCCGGGTTCGCCCCAGCGGGGCATCAGCGAATGCGGGACGCAGAGATGGTCGAGAACGCGCGCGACCACGAAATCCACCAGGTCCTGCGGAGTCTGCGGGTGGTGATAGAAGCCGGGGTTGGCAGGCAGGATCACTGCGCCCGCGCGCGCCAGCTTGAGCATGTTCTCCAGATGGATCGCCGAGAATGGCGTTTCCCGTGGCACCAGTATCAGCTTGCGCGCCTCCTTCAGAGTGACGTCGGCGGCGCGTTCAATCAGATTATCCGCGAGCCCCGCGGCGATGGCAGCGAGCGTGCCCATGGTGCAGGGACAGACCACCATCGCGTCGGGCGGATTCGAGCCCGAAGCAACCGGCGCAAACCACTCCTCGCGGCCGAATGCCTGCAGTTGCCCGGGGCGCGCGCCAAAACGTGCGGCAAAGAACTCGGCAGCCTCTTTGGCGCGGGCAGGCAATGCGAGATCCATCTCCTGGCGCGCGACGACTTGTGCCACCTGCGAGTACAGCAGGTATACGCGCAGGTCCGCCTTGAGCAGACATTCGAGCAGCCGTACGCCGTAGGGCATGCCCGAAGCGCCGGTAAAGGCGAGTGCGATGGTGCGTGCGGTCATTGCGCGGCCTTGCCGGCAGCCAAAAATGGCCCCAGAGCGCGGCGCGCTCTGCGTGCCGGCGCGGCAACGGTGGATCCGGAATTACTCACGTGGACAATTCCCTGTGCCGGATCAGGACGCCGCGGCTGGCGCGGAAGTGCGCCGCCAGATTCTCGGCGAAGTAGACCGAGCGGTGCCGGCCGCCGGTGCAGCCGATCGCCACCGTCAGATAACTGCGATTGTCGCGCACGAAGCACGGCAGCCATTTTTCGATGTAGTCGCGGATGTCCGCAAGCATGCTGCGCGCGTTGGTGTCCGCCTCCAGGAACGCGATTACTGGCGCGTCTTTTCCGCTCAGCGGACGCAATGTCGGGTCGTAATTGGGATTGGGCAGGCAACGCACGTCGAACACCATGTCGGCATCCAGCGGGATGCCGTGCTTGAAGCCGAAGGACTGGAACAACAGCGTCAGCCCGGACTCGCCCAGTTCGAGCAGATCCTTTACCCAGGCCCGCAATGCGTTGGGATTGAGGTCGCTGGTGTCGATGCGATGGCCGAGGTCGCCGATGTCGGCGAGCAGTTCGCGCTCGCGCTCGATGCACTCCGGCAGCGTGCGCTCCTGGTGCGCGAGCGGATGCCGGCGGCGGGTCTCGGAGAAGCGTTTGACCAGGGTATCGGTCTTGGCATCGAGGAAAACCAGATGCAGGTCGATCTCGCGCCGCCGGAGCTGCAGCAGATAACCGGGCAGTTCGGACAGAGTCGCGCCGCTGCGCACATCGATGCTGACGGCTACGCGCTGCTGACCTTCCTGGGCGAGGAACTGCGTGAGCCCGATCAACAGCTTCGCCGGCAGATTGTCCACGCAGTAGTAGCCGCTGTCTTCCAGGACGTTCAGCGCGATGCTCTTTCCGGAACCGGACAGGCCGCTGATGACGATGAGCCGCATGGACGCTCTAGCCCCGCTTGCTCAACTGCTTTTCCTGGCGCGGTATGAACTCCTGAGTGCTGTCGATTCCGCGCAGTTGCAGGACATAATGGCGAACCGCCGCTTCCGCCAGCACGGCGAGGTTGCGGCCGGCCGCGACCGGCAGCATCACCTTGCGGATGCTGATGCCCATGACGTCTTCCGAGCTGGCGTTGAGCGGCAGGCGTTCCAGGCCGGCAATCACGCCGCCGATCGGTTTTTCCAGCTGCACGATCAGTTTCAGGTTCTTTCTGATGCGCACCGCGGTTTCGCCGAAAATGGTGCGGATGTTGAGCATCCCCAGCCCCCTCACTTCGAGGAAATCCTTCAGCAGTTCGGGACTGCGTCCCTCGAGCGTTTGCGGTGCGATGTGATACAGCTCGACCACGTCGTCGGCAACCAGACCGCTGCCGCGGGAGATCAGCTCCAGCGCCAGTTCGCTTTTTCCCACGCCGCTATCGCCGGTTATCAGCACCCCCATCCCGAGCACGTCCAGGAAAACGCCGTGGCGGGTGACGAACTCGGCCAGCGCCCTTCCGAGATAGGTGCGCACCACCCAGATGATCTGCAGGCTGTGCAGGGGCGACGCCAACAGCGGGATATTGCGGGAAGTGGCAAACTCGGCGAGCGTCGGCGGCGCCTTCTCCTCGTCGCTCAGTATGATGCAGGCCAGGCCGCTGCCGGCGAGCCGGGACAGCGCCTCCCGCTGCGATTGCTCGCTAAGCGAGGAAAAATACGCGGCCTCGGTGCGGCTGTAGATCTGAATCCAGTTGGGATGGACCAGATTCAGGTGCCCGATCAGGCCCTGCGAGGCGTGATTGATCTCGCTGCTGTCGAGAAAGGGCGAGGGATCGCGCGGCCCGGATACCCAGGCGAGCTTTAGCGCGTCGGCATTTTCCTTAAACAGCTGCGCGACGCTGACCAGGGGCATGGGGCTCCCATTTGCTGATGAGACGTTGTACGTCCCGCGCATCCGGCAATGCCGCCAGTTGCGCACGCATCGCCTTGTCGCTGAACATCTGCGCCAGTTCCGAGAGTATCTGCAGGTGCAGATCGGTCGCCTTCTCGGGAACCAGCAGCACGAAGATCAATTGCACCGGATTGCCGTCCGGCGCCTCGAAGGGTATCGGCGCCCTGGTGCGAACGAACGCGCCTGCCGCCTCCCGCAAGCCCTTGACGCGGCCATGCGGAATGGCAATGCCATGGCCCAGTCCGGTTGAGCCCAGTCGCTCGCGCGCGAACAGGGCGTCGAATACCTGGACGCGTCCGACGCCAAGCGTATTTTCGAACAACAGTCCGACGTGCTCGAACACCCGTTTCTTGCTGGTGACATCCAGATCGAGAATGACGTTCGCAACGGGTAACAGCTTCGATACCAGACTCATGCCGGGCGTCCTGGAGGCGCGATGGAAGGTTACGGTGCAACCGGTCTGTTGCGGACGGCTTCGTCCTGGTGGTGGTCGACGGATTTTTCCTTGTGCTTGAGAATCTGGCGATCGAGCTTGTCGACCAGGATGTCTATGGCCGCGTACATGTTGGCGTCCACGCACTCGACGTAGATGTCCTTGCCGCGCACGTGAACGTTGACCTCGATTTTCTGGTCGAGTTTGTTTACGGAAAGGATGACATTGACGTCGATGACGTGGTCGAAATGGCGGGTTACTCGGGAAAGCTTGTCGGTTACGTAAGAGCGGATGGCGGGGGTGATATCGAGGTGGTGACCGGACAATTGAAGATTCATTGGCTTTCCCTTCATGCTTTGGTTGATCAGATGCTCTTGCGAAGATTGACAGGCAGGATCTGCAAGGATTCGCGGTACTTGGCGATGGTGCGGCGCGCCACCATGATTCCCTGCTTGCCGAGAATCTCGGCTATCTGGCTGTCGCTCAGGGGCTTTCGCCGGTCTTCCTCGCCGACCAGCTGCTTGAGCAGCGCGCGGATGGCGGTTGCGGAGCAGGCGCCCCCCGTTTCCGTGGTTACATGGCTGCCGAAGAAATACTTGAGCTCGAAAATGCCGCGCGCGGTAAGCATGAACTTCTGCGTCGTCACGCGTGACACGGTGGATTCGTGCAGCCCGAGCGTGTCGGCGATCTCGCGCAGAACCAAGGGCCGCATCGCCACTTCGCCATGCTCGAAAAAATGGCGCTGCCGGTCCACGATTGCCTGGGAAACGCGCAGGATGGTGTCGAAGCGCTGCTGCACGTTCTTGATGAGCCATTTCGCCTCCTGTAACTGGCCGGCGAGCTGCTGAAAGCTCGCGTCACGGTTGCGGTTCAGGATGTCGGCGTACATGCGGTTGATGCGCAGCTTCGGCATGGCCTCGGGGTTGAGCGCCGCGACCCACAGGCCCTTGATCTTGCGTACCACCACGTCGGGAATGACGTAGCGCGTTTCGCCGTCGGAAAAGCTCGCGGCCGGCCGCGGTTTGAGGCTGATGATCAGGCTTTGAATGCCGCGCAGCGCGTCGTCGTCGCAGCGCAGCAGTTTCTTGAGCCTGAAATAGTCGCGCGCGGCGAAGGTATCTAGGTGCTGGGTCACGATCTGCAACGCTTGCTTGCGATAAGGCGTGTCCTCCGGCAGCGCTTCCAGTTGCAGCGCCAGGGATTCGCCCAGGGAGCGCGCGCCGATTCCCGGCGGATCCAGGCTTTGAAGGTATTTCAGCGCGATGGTAAGGTCTTCCGCGCCGATCTCCAGCTCTGCCGGTAACAGCGCCGCGAGCTCGGCGAGATCCTGCGTCATGAAACCATCGTCGTCGAGATTGTCGATCAGATACGCGACGATGCGTTTGTCGCGGTCCGGCATCTGCATGATGTTGATCTGCCCGAACAGATGGTCGCGCAGCTTGGCCGGCTCGGCGGCGATCTGGGGTGGTTCGGCCTCGTCGTCGGCATCCTGGCCGCTGAACGAACCGTAACCGTCGTCGACGGACCACTCGCCTTCGGGCATGACGCGTTCGTCCGAAGATCCGTTCTCCGCCGGTGCCGGCGCGGACTCGGCCGGCGCGGGTGACGCCGCCGGCAGGGCGCCATTGATCGGGACTGTTGCGGCTTCCTCTTCCTCCTCGTCACGCTCGAGCAGCGGATTTTCCTGCAGGAAGGTCTCGATTTCCTGATCGAGTTCCAGGGTCGAAAGCTGCAGAAGTCGGATGGACTGCTGCAGCTGCGGCGTGAGCGTAAGGTGCTGGGACAGCTTGAGCTGCAGGGAGTGCTTCATTGGCTGGGGGCCGCAGGTGCAGGTGGAGAATGGACGGCCTTTCAGGTCCCTGTTACAACTTGAAATGCTCGCCCAGATAAACTTTTCTTACGCTTTCATTATAAACGATTTCCTCGGGTTTGCCGGCGGCCAGCACCGAGCCATCGTTGATGATGTAGGCGCGATCGCAGATCCCCAGGGTCTCGCGGACGTTGTGGTCCGTGATCAGGACGCCGATTTCGCGATCCTTGAGGAAGCGGATGATTTTCTGGATATCGAGCACGGCGATGGGGTCCACGCCGGCGAACGGTTCGTCCAGCAGAATGAACCGCGGCTGCGTGGCGAGAGCACGGGCGATCTCGACGCGGCGGCGCTCGCCGCCCGACAGGCTGATCGCCGGGCTGTTACGCAAGTGCGCGATGTGCAGGTCGTGCAGCAGCGTGTCGAGCCGTTCGCGGATCTGGTCTTCCTCGAGTTCGCGCAGCTCCAGCACGGCGCGGATGTTCTCCGCCACGGTGAGCTTGCGGAAAATGGAGGCCTCCTGCGGCAGGTAGGACAGCCCCATGCGCGCGCGCCGATGGATCGGGGTGTGGGTCAGCGCCTGCCGGTCGAGAAAAAGATCGCCGCCGTCGAGCGAAATCAGCCCCACCATCATGTAGAAACAGGTGGTCTTGCCGGCGCCGTTGGGACCGAGCAGCCCCACCACTTCGCCGCTGGACACGTCGAGTGAAACGTCCTTTACCACCGTGCGCGCCTTGTAGCGCTTGTTGAGTTTTTCCGCGCGCAGTTGACTCATGAACGAAGATTCGATGGGACCAGTGCCGCCGGGAGACGCGGTCGCAACGTCAGCGTTGCGCCGGCTGCAGCGTGTCGGAGGGCGCCAACTCGACCGATGAGGCGGCCCCGGGCTGCGCAGCGGCTTTGGGCTTGGGCTGGATCACCGCGCGCACCCGGCCCTGCGGATTGCCCGGCGTGGCCGCTGTCTTGCCTCCGCCGATGACCTGGAAGAACTCCGTGATCGAGTTGTAGGAAATGTAGTCCCCGCGCACTTCGTCGCGACCGCGCTGGATGCGTGCGTTGGTGAACATCTGCATCTTGTCGGCCTTGCCGTCGTATTCGAGGCGCTCGGAAAAGCCCTCGATGAAATCGTCAAAGCCTTCGCGCTTCTGCCGGAAGTGAGCCGGGCTGCCGTAGGCAATCCCGTACTGGAAGCCGTCCGCATCCTGCTTGACGATGATCTTGTCGGCCTTGATCATCATCGTACCCCGCGTGAGCGTCACGTTGCCCTCGAACACCGCCTCTTTCTTGGCGTCGTCGAGCTCCACGCGATCGGCCTCGAGATTGACCGGCTTTTCGCGATCGGCGCGTTCGGCCCACACGGCCGGCGGCGCACTCATGGCGCAGGCGAACACGGCGCAGACCAGCGCGCGCCTAAGGTCGCGAAGGTCTCTTTTGAACACGCTTGGGAACTTCATACCTGGCCTTGACCTCCGACAACAGCTTGACCTGGCGGGTCCGATTATCGAATTCTAAGCCAACCGAGCTGGCCGTGGAATTTCCTTCCACCATTCTCACCGGCTTGTCGGTCTTGGCGAAGTCCTGGTCGGGAATGACATGCAGGAAGCTGGTGAACATGCCGAGCTCGGCGTTGGCTGCGTAGGCCGAGCGCACCACCTGAACGTTGCCGTTGAAAAACACCTCGTCCCCGCCGTGCGCCACTTCCGCGGTATCGGAACGCACTGTCACCGGGGCGCGCGCGTAGTCGAAGTACACCAGGCGCGGCAGTTCCAGGTGGGTGCTGTTGTCGTCCGGGTAGTGCACCATGCGTTTTGCCGACAGGGCGTAGCGGCGCGTGCCGTCCGGGTTCATCTTCATCGCCGAGAAGCCCTCGACGTAAAAATCCGGGTCGTGGCGCGTGCTGCCGTCGGGCATGCGCGCCGGCGGCTGGACTTTGCGATCGAGCCAGAACGTCAGCGCCGCGAGCAGTGCCAGCAGGATCAGCGGCGACCACGCTACCAGTCTGTCGTTCATCGCAAATAAGTTGCCAGTTGGGCTTCCAGGGTTCCCTGCGCGCGCATCAGGAACTCGCAGGCTTCCCGAACCGCGCCGCGGCCCCCCGCATTCTCGGTGACATAGTGGGCGTGGCTGCGCACGATCTGTGGCGCACCCGGCACGCTGAAAGCCAGGCCGCATCGGCGTAGCACCGGCAGGTCGGGCAGATCGTCCCCCATGAACGCAGTTTCCTCTTCCGCGAGTTTCAGCTTGCGCAGCAAGCTGCGATAGGCCTGGAGCTTGTCGGTGCTGCCTTGCAGCACGTGCGCGATGCCTGTTTCCCTGGCGCGCAGCGCTACAGCGGATGACTTGCGCCCGGACAGCAGCGCCAATCCTACACCGCTTGCAGCCAGCATTTTGAGCCCGAGGCCGTCGAGGATGTTGAATGCCTTGATCTGCTCGCCGTGCTTGCCGAGATGCAGCGT
>CAYNFN010000351.1:0-4946 GCA_964396485.1 uncultured Alcaligenaceae bacterium | reverse complement strand
CTGGCCCTCGCCGTCCTGGGCCAGCGCCCAGCGCTCCATGAGCAGCCCGATCTCCTGCTCGCGTCCAACGAGGGGCGTCAGTCCGGATTCAGCGTGCGCCGCCTCGAAGCGGCTGGCCGCCTCGCTCACACCCACAATGCGGTAGGCATGAGTGGGCTGGGCTATGCCCTTGAGTGTCTGCTCGCCCAGGTGTTGATACTCAAAGCTGCCGCCAGCTAAGTGATGTACCCGCTCGCTCACCACGATGCTGCCGGGTTGCGCTATGCCTTGAAGGCGGGAGGCGAGATTCATGGTCTCGCCTACGGCGCCTTTTTCAGCGGAAGAGACCACCACCAGCCCGGTGGCGACGCCGATGCGCACTTGAAGATGCCCCACCTCCGGCACGTCGAGCTTGGACAGGGACTCGACGATCTCCAGCCCCGCATGAATCGCCCGCTCGGCCTCGCCCTCGTGCGCGAGCGGATAGCCGAAGAAGGCCACAATGCCATCGCCCAGGCGCTGGAACACGTAGCCTTCGTAGCGCGTGATGCACACCGCGCAGGCATCCTCGTAGCTGCGGATGATCTTCTGCAGCACTTCGGGATCGACCCGATTCGCCAACTCGGTAAATCCCACCATGTCGCAGAACAGCACGGTGAGCTGGCGGCGCTCGCCTGCCTCTGTAGTGACGACCGCGGGCGCGGCGTCAGTGTCGGATCCTCGGCTTCCCGTGGGCGCAACGGCCGGCTGTGGCGCGGGGGCCACTGCGCCGTTCAACTCGGCGATCGCCTTGAGCAGAAGTTTGCGATGTCCAAGAGCTCTTACGCCAAGCTCCTTGAGGTCGCGGTCGGAAAGCTCGCGCACGATCGACAAGTCGATCTGATTGTGCTCAAAGATTTCCGCGTACTGACCCAGATTCTGCCGCTCGAGCCAGCCCTTGATGTTGTTCACTCCTCTCCCCTCGGTACCGTCATCGATGAACACTACTCGACCGAGCTTATACCCTCATTATTGCCCCTACTAAGGGGCAATTACCCCTTCTTCCGCCAAGTCGCCGCCGGCCCGCGCCCCTGGCACTCAACGTCGCCCGCCGCCTGCCGTTCGCGCAGTACCCGCCGTACCATGTCACGGCTGACACCAGGACAGACGCGCTCCAGCTCACTGATTGTGAAGACCCCGCTTGGCTCCGCCGCCAAGCGTTTGATTCCGCCCAGCACCTGCTCCCGCTTTGCACCGCGAGGCGCCTTGATCTCTCCGAGCCGCTCAACGAACTCGCGATAGGCTGTCTTCAGGATGTACAACACGTAGTTCACGTATGGCCATGGATCGTGTCTGCGCTCATGCCATCCGTTCGAACTTTGCTCCAGAGTCTCGTAGTAGCGATCCTTGTTCTGCTCCACCAGGCGTTCGATGCTGATGTAGCGGCCAGCCTCATATCCCAACTGATAGCTCTGGAGCAACCACAGCAGCCGAGACACACGGCCATTGCCGTCGCGGAATGGGTGAATGCATAAGAGATCCAGATTGAATGCCGCCAGCGCGATCAGAGGTGGTATCCAGCGCTCCACCAGACAGCGCTCCCAATCCGCCACCAGCTGGCCCATCGCGGCCGGAGTGTCGAGCGCGCGAATCGTGCGAAAACGCACCCGTTCTCGTCCGTCTGCATACCGCTCGACGATGTCTGCGTCCTTCTCCTTGTACTGGCCTGCGTCCGATATCTGTCCGCGGGTCATCGCGTGCAGCTTTTTGATCGTCGCTTCCGTCAATGGAATGCCAGCCGTAGTCTGATTAATCCACGCCAACGCGTCCCGATAGCCTCGCACCTCCTCCTCGTCGCGGTCGCGAAAAAGCGGACGTGGTGAGACCAGCACGTCGCGGACGCGGGCAGGTTCAACCACGACCCCTTCGATGCGATTCGAGGACACGGCGCTCTCGATCAGGGCATGCTCGCGCAGCGCCTTCAGCCTCTGCGGCGACTGGCGGGTATACAACTCCTGCTTGCCTCTGAACTCTCCCAGCTCGGAGAGGTACCACGCGGCAGTGGGATGCACGGACCGAGACCCATCCGCGAAAAGTCGCAGGGTGCTCACGAGAGTTCGTCCAGCATCGCTTTGGCTTCCTTCAGGTCCTTTGTATCGAAGCCTTCGGTGAACCAGTTGTAGATCGGTGCGAGCAAGGCGTACGCTTCCTTGCGCTTACCCTGGCCTTGCCACAGGCGCGCGAGACCAGTGGCAGCCCGCAACTCCGAGCCTCGTGCCTCGCGCGCATGCGCTACGTCCATGGCCTTCCGGAAAGAGGCTTCGGCACCCTCCAAGTTCGGAGCTGGTTGTCGGCGGAGCAACTCGCCAAGCGCACAGCGCACTTCGGATTCGTGCGTGCGATGACCGGTGCGCTCGATGAACTCGACTGCCTCGTGCAACACGCCGGCGGCCTCGTCGAATCGCCCCAGACCCATCAAGGCTTGGCCCATCAGCATATTGGAAAACGGTATGAGGACGCGCCCCTCGATTGCTCGCCAGATATTCATTGCGCCGGCCAGCTTTGCGTAGCCGCTCTCATATTCTCTCTGCACGATCAACGCCGCGCTATCCCACCAGGGCACCAGGACGTCGAGCACGAACGCCATCCCGTGCTCCTCGGCAATGCACTGGGCTTCCGCAACCCATTCCCGCGCGATATCGCCCTCACCTCGAAGAAGGAGGGGCATGGTTCCTACCGCCAGGCACCAGCAGCGATTGAAGGGATGTCCCACGCGTTTCGCTCTTTCCCGACCATCCGCCACCGCTTGCCGCGCCTGGTCCGGGTAGCCCAGCTCCCAGAGGCATGCCCCGCGCCAAGGGGCCGGCCCGCTTATCGGGTCGTGGTTATACAGATGAAGGAGATGGCCATGGCTCTCGTCGGTGTAGAGCGCGAGCAGCTCTTCGTCGACCTGCCGAGCCTGCTGGAAATGCCCCTGTGCACCCTGGTGGACGCAGTCCGCCCAGCGTGCCACGAGCGAAGTCACGGGGTCGTTACGCGACCGCGCCAAGGCGTAGAGGCCTTCGACCGCGGCTGATCCCTCGGGAAATTCGCAGCGCGCCATATGGGCGAGCCAGAGGTACCACAGGATCGAGACCAGCTTTTCGTCATCCCCCAGCCGCTTCGCGAGGTCCCGCGCGGGATAGAAGGTTTGGAGCACTGCGCTGGCCGCCCATCCACGAGATGCCAAATAAGCTGCACCGAGCAGGATCCGGATGTCGAGCTCCTGGCGATCCCGCTCCATCGATCCGGACAACTGCTCGTTAACGCCCAGAGCCATGTTGAGGTGGCTGACCGCCTCCGACAGGGCGATGCGACTGAAAGTGAGCTGGCCCGCACGGACCCAGTAGGCAACAGCTTGATCGGGGAGACTCGCCTGTGTGTAATGATGGGCAAGCACTTCCGGCTCGGTGTCCTTGATCTTCGGGAGGCGCTCCTCGATCACTCGTGCGATCTTCGCGTGCAGTTCCTGTCTGCGGCTCTTGAGCAGCGAGTCGTAGGCCGCGTCCTGCACCAGCGCGTGCTGGAAGGGGTGGACGGCATCCGGTGGCGTGCCGCGACGGAACGCCAGTCCCGAGTCAGTGAGTTGCTGGAGTGCGCTATCGAGCTCGCTCTTGGTCCTCGGCACCACGGCTTCGATCAACTCATAGCTAAACTCCCGCCCGATGGCCGCCCCGATCTGCGCGATCTCCTTGACCGGCATGAAGCGATCCAGCCGCGCCATCAGCGAATCCCTGAGCGTGGCCGGAATGGTGGCGCTGCGGGCGGAGCCCACGTATTCGTAACGATCACCTGTGCCCTTTAACTCACCGGATTCGAGGATCGACTTGGTGAGCTCTTCGACGAACAGCGGCACACCGTCGGTCTTGGCGAGGATCTGCTCGAGCAGGTCGGCAGGCAGTGCCTTGCCCCCGGCCACCCGTGAGACCATCGACGTGCTTTGCGCGCGCGTGAGCTTGGACAGGTTCAGGCTGATGACGTGGCCGTGGCTTGCCCAGCGCGACTGGAACTCCGGCCGGTGCGTGAGCACGATCAGCAGCGGGATGCCCTTCACCCGGTCGATCAGCAGATCCGTGACTTCCAGTGTGGTCGGATCGGCCCAGTGCACATCCTCCCACAGCATCACGCTGGGTCGTTTGCGCGCGGCCGCTTCGCTGAGATCGACCAACGTGCGCAGCGTCTCATCCTTGAACTTCTGCGGCGTCATCGTCTGCGTGCCGTACCGCTGCTCGCAGGGGATGGACAGCATCGAGGCGATGAAGCGCGCATCGCCCACCGGCCGACCGTAGTGGTTGACGATCAGCGCTTCGAGTTTGTCGAGCTTGGACTCGGGCGACTCGTCGCGAGCGAACTTCAGCGCCCGCTCGAAGTTGTCGATGCTGGGCCAGAAGGCGCTGTTGACGTAGTAGGGTGAGCACTGGAACCTCAGTGCCTGCGCGCCTTGGGCTTCGAGGCGCTCGCGCAGCGCACTTAAGATCCGGCTCTTGCCGATACCCGGCTCGCCCGAGAGCAGCACCACTTGCCCTTCGCCGTCCTGAGCGAGCGCCCAGCGCTCCAGCAGCAGCCCGATCTCCTGCTCGCGCCCGACCAGTGGCGTCAGTCCTTCCTGGGTGGCAGCCTCGAAACGGCTGGCTGCCTCACTCACTCCGGTGATGCGATAGGCGCGGGTGGGACGGGCGATGCCCTTCAAGCTCTGCTCGCCAAGATCCTCGTAGTCGAAGCTGCCCCCTGCCAAGCGGTGCACCCGTTCGCTCACCACGATGCTGCCCACCGGGGCGATGCCTTGAAGGCGAGAGGCCAGGTTCATCGTCTCGCCCACCGCACCTTTCTCGGCCGAGGAGACCACGACCAGCCCGGTAGCGATACCGATGCGCACCGCAAGATGGCCGGCGTCAGGGACGTCGAGCTTGGACAAAGCCTCGATGATCTCCAGTCCCGCACGGATGGCG
>CAYNFN010000350.1:0-7519 GCA_964396485.1 uncultured Alcaligenaceae bacterium | reverse complement strand
AAGCACACGTGACTCATGGTGTGGCCTGGCGTGTCCAGCACCTCGAGCTCCACGGTCTTGCCCACTTTGACGACATCCCCCGCGCCCAAGCCACGGGCCATATCGGCGATCTTGTCTCTGGCATTCTTGTGCGCCAGGATCTTGGCTCCGGTTTTCCGGACCATAGGCTCGTTCCCGCCCGTATGGTCGCGGTGTTCGTGAGTGTTCAAGATTTGGGTAATATTCCAGCCCTCATCTTTGGCGGCCTTTAAACATTTCTCGTAATCCAAGGGGTCGATGGCAAGGGCCTCGCCGGTTTCGCTACAGGCGACGAGATAGTTGAAGTTGCGGTAGCTGTTGGCGGTCCAAATCTGTTTGACGATCACGGCATCATCCCTGGTCGATCAGCGTTTGAACAATGATAGCGCTGGAACGGGCCGCGCTACCGGAACGATATCTGCGGCGTCCCGTCTCATCTATTGGGTCATGATGACCGGAACGCGATAATGAGTTGGCGTCGACTTGGTCGGGGCGCTGTGTGTCGGCTCAAGTCTGGGGTACTACAACTCACGCAATTCTTTGCGTCAAACGGCTTAATAACCGGCCGATGGCCGGTTTTTTGGGGCGTTGACGCAGATACCCTACGTGCGTAGCACGTCGGAGTACCCTTTTAGGACGCAGAGAAGAGCAAGAAAGATCGCATTTGATTCTGCTTTTTCCCGTCACCCGTCACTCGTCACCCGTCACTGAATTTTATCAATCGCGGAAATTGGCGAACTGCAGCGGATAGTCCGTGACGTTCTTCTTCATCATGGTGATCACCTGCTGAAGATCGTCACGCTTGGCGCCGGAGATGCGCACCACGTCTCCCTGGATGCTGGCCTGAACCTTGAGCTTGCTGTCCTTGACCATCCTCTGGATCTTCTTGCCGAGTTCCTGGTCCACGCCGACCTTGACGGTGATCACCTGCTTCATCTTGTCGCCGCCGATTTTCTCGGACCTGGCGCGTTGCAGCGCGCGCACGTCCACGTTGCGCTTGGCCATTTTGGCGATCAGCACGTCATAGACCTGCGCGATCTTGAATTCATCGTCGGCAAACACGGTCAGTGTCTTGTCGGCGAGCTCGACGCGGGCGTCGGAGCCCTTGAAGTCGAAACGATTGGAAACTTCCTTGTTGGTCTGGTCGATGGCGTTCGTCAGCTCGACCTGGTTGACCTCGGAAATGATGTCGAAACTGGGCATGATGTTTCCCTCCCGGCCAGCCGCTATTTCCTGTTACTGCGCCTGGCTGCGATGCGCAGGCGCAGCGCGTTCAGCCGGATAAAGCCGGCCGCATCGGCCTGATTATAGGCACCCTTGTCGTCATCGAAAGTGGCGATCCTCGAGTCGAACAGGGAATCCGTCTTCGAGGCGCGCCCGACGACCAATACCGTACCCTTGTAAAGCTTGAGCCGCACCGTGCCGTTCACGGCCTGCTGCGAGTTATCGATCAGCGATTGCAGCAGCACGCGCTCCGGGCTGAACCAGTAGCCGTTGTAGATCATGCGCGCATAACGGGGCATCAGGTCGTCCTTCAACGCGAGCACTTCCCGATCCAGAGTGATCGATTCGATCGCACGGTGGGCCCTCAGCATGATGGTACCGCCAGGGGTCTCGTAGCAGCCGCGTGACTTCATGCCCACATAGCGGTTTTCCACGATGTCGAGCCGGCCGATGCCGTGTTTGCCGCCGAGCTGGTTGAGCTTGGCAAGCACTTGCGCCGGCGTCATCTTGCTGCCGTTCACGGCAACAATGTCGCCCCTGCGGTAGGTCAGCTCCACGTATTCGGGACGGTTCGGCGCCTTCTCAGGCGAGACGGTGATGCGCCACATCGACTCTTCGGGCTCGAAGTCCGGGTCCTCGAGAATCCCCCCCTCGTAGGAAATGTGCAGCAGGTTGGCGTCCATCGAATAAGGGGCGCCGCCGCCTTTCCTCTTCTTGAAATCCACCGGGATCCCATGCTTGTCGGCATACGCCAGCAGCTTGTCCCGCGACAGCAGGTCCCATTCGCGCCACGGAGCGATCACTTTGACATCCGGCATCAGCGCGTAGGCGCCGAGTTCGAAACGTACCTGGTCGTTGCCCTTGCCGGTAGCGCCGTGGGAGATCGCGTCTGCGCCGGTCTTGCGCGCGATCTCGACCAGGTGCTTGGCGATCAGCGGGCGCGCGATCGAGGTGCCGAGCAGGTATTCACCCTCGTACACGGCGTTGGCGCGGAACATCGGGAAGACGAAATCGCGAACGAATTCTTCGCGCAGGTCTTCGACGAAGATCTGCTTGACGCCGAACTTCCGGGCTTTGCGGCGTGCCGGCTCCAACTCCTCGCCCTGGCCGATGTCGGCGGTGAACGTGACGACTTCGCAGCCGTAGGTGTCCTGCAGCCACTTCAGGATAACCGACGTGTCCAGCCCGCCGGAGTAGGCGAGCACGACTTTTCTGATGGGTTTTGTTGCTGCTTTCTTCTTCACGACGATTCTGGTCTCTCTCAAGTCCTGTTGGGATTGTCTTCCATATCCATATCGCCTTCGTACACGCCGTTCTCCCAGGTGCCGGTGAACAGGCGTCCGTCCGGCGTCTGGAACTGTCCGTGCCCGTGCGGCTGGCCATCCTTCCACTCGCCCTCGTACCAGCTGCCGTCGGGCGCGTCGAAACGGCCGTTGCCGTTCTGGAGGCTGTGCTTCCAGTCGCCGACGTATCGGCCGCCTTCGCGCAGCAGGGTTCCCTTGCCCTCGGCCCAGCCTTGCTGGAGCGTGCCTTCGTATCGATCTAAGGGCTTGCCGTTGACGAACCATTCCAGGACGCCGTTGCCGTCAGCCAGGCCGTTCTTGCAGGAACCGCTCCACTTGATGGTTTCGCCCGGCTGCGGGAACGGGTTGGCGACCTTGCAGCCGCGGCTATCGGCGATCCAGCGGACGTCCTCGTCGTCAGCGGCCAACGCGCCGAAGGCGGAAATCAGCAGTGCAAGCAGCGGAAAAATGCGGGTTATCGCGATTCTGTCGATCATGTTTGGCTCCTAAGAGTGATTGAGTTATTCCGGATCGCGACGCCTCTGCGCGCCGCGAGCGCCCGTCCCTCCCCGGGCCCAGCTTCCCTAGCTACCGCCAACGATCATTCTGTCTATTTTGATTTCTGATTTTCTTCCATGCGGCCCAGTAGCAGGTATTCCATTAATGCCTTCTGGGTATGTAAGCGGTTCTCAGCTTCCTCCCACACCACGCTTTGCGGGCCGTCGATCACCTCGGCGGCGACTTCCTCTGTTCGATGGGCGGGCAGGCAGTGCATGAACAAGGCATCGGGGCTGGCAAGCCGCATCATTTCCGCATCCACCTGCCAATCCTCGAAATCGCGCTTGCGCTCTTCGTTCTCCGCCTCGAAGCCCATGCTGGTCCACACATCGGTGGTCACCAGGTCGGCGCCGCGCGCCGCTTCCATGGGGTCGTCGAACTCCTCGTAGTGATCGGTGCCGTAGAGCCCGGCGCGTTCCGGCTCGACTTCGTAATCGGGCGGGGTGGAAACATGTACGTTGAACCCCAATACCTCGGCAGCCTGCAGCCAGGTGTTGCAGACGTTGTTCGAGTCCCCGATCCACGCCACCGTCTTGCCGCCGATCGGCCCGCGCCGCGCGATAAAGGTGTAGATAGCGGCAAGTATCTGGCAGGGGTGGGATTCGTTGGTCAGCCCGTTGATCACCGGTACGCGCGAGTGTGCAGCGAAACGCTCGATGATCTCCTGCTCGAAGGTGCGGACCATCACGATGTCGCACATGCGCGAGATCACCTGGGCCGCGTCTTCCACCGGTTCGCCGCGGCCGAGCTGCGAATCGCGGGTGCTGAGGAAGATCGGCGAGCCGCCGGGCTGGTGCATGGCGGCCTCGAACGAAAGCCGGGTGCGCGTGCTCTGCTTCTCGAAAATCATCACCAGCGTGCGATCGAACAGCGGGTGGTGCGGCCGGTAGGCCTTGAACTGCTGCTTGATCCAGCGCGTGCGCCCGAACACGTATTCGAGCTCGTCGCGCCCGAGGTCCTTGAACTGCAGAAAGTGCTTCGGAGACGGCATGAAATGGTCCGTCAGTGGGTTACGGTGGCGTCGGCCTTGCTGGTGGTCAGAAAGGTCCTGATGAGGCTGCTCACGCCGTCGATCAGCAATTGCACTTCCGCGTCCTTCATGTTCAGCGGCGGCAGCAGCCGCACCACGGTGTCGGCGGTGACGTTGATCAGCAGGCCGGCGTCGAGACCGCGCTCGACCACATCGCCGCAGGGACGATCGAGCTCGATCCCGACCATCAGTCCCCTGCCGCGGATATCCTTGACGCCGGACATGCCCGCGAGCTTCGCGGCGATGCCTTCGCGGATGATGTCGCCGAGCTTGCCGGCACGCGCCGCGAGGCCCTCGTCTTCGATGACGGCGAGCGTGGCCAGCGCCGCTACGCAGGCCAGAGGATTGCCGCCGAAGGTCGAGCCGTGCTTGCCCGGCGTGAAGACATCCGCCACCGCGCCGCTCGCCAGGCATGCGCCGATCGGAAAGCCGTTTGCCAGTCCCTTGGCGAGCGTGATGACGTCGGGCTTGATGCCGGTGTGCTGATAGGCGAACCATTGGCCGGTGCGCGCCATGCCGCTTTGCACCTCGTCGAGCATCAACAGCCAGCCTTTTGCGTCGCAGACCTTGCGAAGGTGTGCAAGATAACCGTCGTCGGGAACATTGATTCCGCCTTCACCTTGCACCGGCTCCACCAGCACGGCGACGACATTGGGATTGAGCGCCGCCACCTGGTCGAGCGCCGGCAGGTCATTGTACGGCACACGCACGAAGCCGCTAAGCAACGGTTCGAAGCCGGCCTGTACCTTGCGGCTGCCGGTGGCGGAAAGCGTGGCGATGGTGCGGCCATGGAAGGCCTTTTCCATGACGATGATCGCGGGCGACTCGATGCCCTTGTGATGACCGTGAAGGCGCGCAAGCTTGATCGCCGCTTCATTGGCCTCGCATCCGGAATTGCAGAAGAACACCTTGTCCATCCCCGCGAGCACGCACAGCCGGGAGGCGAGCAGCTCCTGCTCGGGAATCCGGTAGAGATTGGAGACATGGATGAGGCGCCCGACTTGTTCCCGGATGGCCGCGGTCAGGCGGGGATGCGCATGTCCGATGCCCGAGACCGCGATGCTGCACAGGCAATCGAGATAGCGCTTGCCTTCCAGATCCCATAGCCAGGAACCCTCGCCGCGTGCGAACGCAACGGCCTGCCTGCCGTAGGTGTTCATAAGGTGTTGCATGGTCTTAGCCGCCCGGGTGTTTTTTGCCCGCTCAGAAAAAGCACACGGCGGCTTGTTGCCGCCGTGTGTGTGGTTGAAAATGTTGGGGTTTTCAGCCGCTATATTTATCCAATTCGGTATCTGGATGCAAGCGTTTTCACCCGCGTTCGGCCCCGCGCGACCGCTGCTCAACACATGCCGTTCTTGCGGCACCCTTTGGGTAATGGCGCCCGCGTTCGATTCGCTCGACCGGCTGTAGTCGAAGGTGGAATCCGAATCGACACTGGGAAGGAGCCTCCGCAAATTGCGCTATCGCAACAACGATACCCACCAAGGCGTGTTCGCGTCGAAGGCGGGTCGGCCGCGCCGGCGCGGTGAACAGTTTCCCCCGGTTTTGTTCACCGCACTTCCACAGGCTGTTGACGCAAGCGCGCAGAAATGAACTTACTTCTTTATGAACAATTAGATAAGTAGTGTTCGATGGCCTTGTTGCATCGTTGCTGCGACGCAATAATTTCGGGTAAACTGGGCGCAACTTTCGAGCATCCGCATCATGTCCGGCTCACACCTGGATATCGTCATGACCGGCATTACCCGCAGCGGACAGCTGCTACCCTAGACCGCCAGAGTCACCGACACAAAACAAAAGGCCCGCAACGCTGCTGCGGGCCTTGTTGTTTTTGTGTTGCTTGCGGATCAGGCCATCGCCTTGATCGCTGCGGCAAGCCGGCTCTTCTGACGCGAAACCGTGTTCTTGTGAACGATCCTCTTGTCGGCGATCGAATCGATCCGGCTCTGCGCTTGCTGCAACTGCGCCTGGGCGGCCTTCTTGTCGCCTGCGGCGATCACCTTCCTCACGTTCTTGATGGCGGAACGCAGTTCGGTGCGCTGACCGACATTATGGGCGCGGCGTTTTTGCGCCTGGCGCGCACGTTTCTTGGCTGACGCGATGTTGGCCATTAGATCTTCCTTAACTTAGTGTCCTGTTCCGCTAATTCGCAGCTGAAAACCCGACGAGAATCGACGCCATGCCGTGTTACGAGTCCTCGCCGTGGGGCCCACCACTGTCGAGGACTCGCGCCTTGCCTGACGCCGATTTCGCAGGTTTTCCGATCGAGGACGGATTGTTGTCAAATGCATATGAGGCCTGCATTCCAAGGTTCGCAACTTTTTCTACGAATCAGCGGAACAGGACACTACGGGGTATGCGAAAAAGTGCGCTATGGTACTGGCTCGACAGGCTGTTGGCAACCTGCAATCCCGGCCCGGCAGACCCAGCCGGGGTCGTGCTCCGCGGCCAGGCCCCGTCCGCGACGGGCCTCCCTCCGGACTGTCGAGGTGTCCACGGCGGCGGGCGTGATACGACCTCTCGGTTACAATGCCGGCGCAGGCGGCAGTTTCCAACCGATACAAATAGACGATGAACCTGCTCAAGGCGCTAGCCACCGTCAGCAGCATGACGCTGCTGTCGCGCATACTCGGGTTCGTCCGCGATGCCGTCATCGCCCGCACTTTTGGCGCAGGACTCTATACCGACGCCTTTTTCGTCGCGTTTCGCCTTCCCAACCTGTTGCGCCGGTTGTTCGCCGAGGGGGCGTTTTCGCAGGCCTTCGTACCCATCCTGGGCGAGTACCGCAACACTCGCACGCAAGTCGAGACCCGCGCACTGGTGGACCACGTTGCCACCCTGCTGGCCCTGGCGCTCATTGTTGTTTCCGCACTCGGTGTGATTGCGGCACCATGGATCATCTACGTCACTGCACCCGGCTTCACGGCTTCACCGGACAAGTTCCAGGTTACCGTCGAGCTGCTGCGCATTACCTTTCCTTACATTCTTTTCATTTCGCTCACGTCGCTCGCCGGCGGAATCCTGAACACCTGGAGCAGGTTCTCGGTTCCGGCATTTACACCGACGCTGCTCAATGTCGCCTTCATCGTCTTCGCGCTCTGGTTCGCACCGTACTTCGATCCGCCTGTCAAAGCGCTGGCCTGGGCGGTGTTTGCAGGCGGTGTTCTTCAACTCGCGTTCCAGCTTCCCTTCCTGGCCAGGATCGGCATGCTGCCGCGCTTCAGGCTGGAGCTGAGGGATCCCGGCGTGTGGCGGGTTCTGAGACTCATGGGTCCGGCCGTGTTCGGCGTGTCCGTCGGGCAAATAAGCCTGCTGATCAACACCATCGTCGCTTCGTTCCTGGTCACCGGCAGCGTGTCATGGCTCTACTACGCCGACCGGCTGATGGAATTCCCGACCGGACTGC
>CAYNFN010000349.1:0-4554 GCA_964396485.1 uncultured Alcaligenaceae bacterium | reverse complement strand
GTCGAACACCATCACCGCCTGCGCACCCGACTCGATCTGCGCGTTCAGGTAGGCCGCGACTGCGCGGGCGTTGACGTCGAGCACGTGATGCAGCAGTTCCGGACGCTGGTAGAGCATGCGCTTGGTTTGATGAAAATCCGACCCGCTGCGTCCCTCGATCATGTAGCAGGCCAGCGTGAACGGGCTGCCTGAGAAGCCGATCAGCGGGACGTCACCGGCGAGCGCCCTGCGGATTTGCGCAACGGCATCGAGCACGTAACGCAAGTGCACATCGGGGTCGGGAACCATGAGATTGCGGATTTCCCACTCGTCGCGAAGCGGCCGCTCGAAACGCGGCCCTTCGCCTTCGGTAAAGGACAGCCCCAGTCCCATTGCATCGGGGATGGTGAGGATGTCGGAGAACAGGATTGCGGCATCGAGGGGAAATCGCGCCAGCGGCTGCAGCGTCACCTCGGTTGCGAAGGCCGGATTCTTGCACAGCTCGAGAAAACTGCCTGCACGCGCCCTGGTCTGGTTGTACTCGGGAAGATAACGACCGGCCTGGCGCATGATCCAGATCGGTGTGTACGGCGTGGGCTCGCGCAGCAGCGCGCGGATCAACGTATCGTTCTTCAGCATCAGGATCGAGGATTGAGGATCTAGGATTGAGTAAGCTGCACGATTTCCCGCTCAATCCTCAATCCTATTAGCTCAATCCTGCTTTTCAGCGCGGCAGATCCGAAGAACCCATCAGGAATTCATCTACTGCGCGGGCGCACTGGCGGCCTTCGCGAATCGCCCAAACGATGAGCGACTGTCCGCGGCGAACGTCACCGGCGGCGAATACTTTCGGCACGCTGGTCGCGTAGCAATCGGCGTCTTCGGTCGTCGCTCTGGCGTTGCCGCGCGAATCCTTCGCTATGCCGAACGCGTCGAGCATCGAGCCATACGGCCCGACGAAACCCATCGCCAGCAGCACGAGATCGGCCGGCAGCTCGAACTGCGAGCCCGGCACCTCGTTCATCTTGCCGTCCTGCCATTTCAGCTGCACGGCTCTGAGCGCTTTGAGCTTGCCGTTTTCCCCCAGAAACTCCTTGGTGGCGACCGCCCAGTCACGTGCCACGCCTTCCTCGTGCGACGAGGAGGTACGTAGCCGCACCGGCCAGTATGGCCATACAAGGTTGCGTTCCGGATCAGGCGGCATCGGCAGCAGTTCGAACTGCGTGATCGATTTCGCGCCGTGGCGGTTGGAGGTGCCAACGCAGTCCGAGCCGGTGTCGCCGCCGCCAATGATCACCACGTGCTTGCCCGAAGCCCACAGGTCTTGCACGCCGGGGTCGCCGGCAACGCGGCGATTTTGCAGCAGCAGGAAGTCCATCGCGAAGCCGATGCCCTCGAGTTCGCGGCCAGGAACCGGCAGGTCGCGCGGGCGCTCGGCGCCGCCGGCTACCACCACCGCGTCGAACTTCCCAAGCAGCTTGTTCGCGTTGACGCGCGTCGCCTGGATGTTGCCGGCGCCGACCGGGACATCGCCTACCACGTGGTTCACGCGGAATTCGACGCCCTCGGCGGTGAGCTGCTCGAGGCGCCGGTCGATGATCCACTTCTCAAGCTTGAAATCCGGTATGCCGTAGCGCAGCAACCCGCCGATGCGGTCGTTCTTCTCGAATACGACCACGTCGTGCCCGGCGCGAGCGAGCTGCTGCGCGCAGGCGAGTCCGGCCGGGCCGGAGCCGATGACCGCCGCGCGTTTGCCGGTCTTGTGCTGCGCCGGCCGCGGCTCGACCCATCCTTGATCCCACGCCTTATCGATGATCGCGTGCTCGATCGACTTGATCCCCACCGCGTCGTCGTTGATGCGCAGCACGCAGGCTTCCTCGCACGGCGCCGGGCACACGCGGCCCGTGAACTCGGGGAAGTTGTTGGTCGAATGCAGCGTTTCGATCGCCGTCTTCCAGTCCTGCTGGTAAACCAGGTCGTTGAAGTCCGGAATGATGTTGTTGACCGGACAGCCGCTGATGCAGAACGGGACGCCGCAATCCATGCAGCGCGCGCCCTGGACCTTCGCGTCCTGGTCGGACAGACGCAGGATGAACTCCCGATAGTGCTGCTTGCGATGTTCCGGCGGCTCATAAGTCTCGTCCAGCCGCTCGAACTCCAGAAACCCGGTGATCTTTCCCATATCGATTCGAATGTCCCAGGCGCAGACGCTCTTCCGCGCAGCGGCCCACGGGCCGCCGCGTGCGTTTACTGCGCGGATTTATGCGGCGGACTTCCTTTCCGCGGCGGCAATCTCGCCGAGCGCGCGCTTGTACTCCTTCGGGAAGATTTTCACCAAGCGCGGCCGATACTCGGCCCATTTGTCGAGGATCTCCCGCGCGCGACGGCTGCCGGTGGTGCGCGCATGCTTCTCGATCATGCCCTTGAGGATCGCCTCGTCCGCAAGGCCGAGGTGCCAGAGGTCGCGCGCCACCTTCGCTTGCTGCTCGGTCTCCGACAGCAGTGGTTCGAGCTCGACCATCGCGGTGTTCGCGCGCCTGGCAAACTGGCCGTCGACATCGAAAACGTAAGCGATACCGCCCGACATGCCGGCGCCGAAGTTGCGGCCGGTCACACCGAGCACCGCCACCGTGCCGCCCGTCATGTACTCGCAGCCGTGATCGCCGACGCCCTCGACTACCGCCTGCGCGCCCGAGTTCCTCACCGCGAAGCGCTCGCCGGCTACGCCGCGGAAATAGGCTTCGCCCGCGATCGCGCCGTACAGCACCACGTTGCCGGTGATGATGTTTTCGGTCGGCTCGCCGCGGAACTTGGGCGAGGGCTGCACCGAAATACAACCGCCCGAGAGTCCCTTGCCGCAGTAGTCGTTGGTGTCGCCGATCAGATCCAGGGTCACGCCCTTGGCCAGGAACGCGCCGAAACTCTGGCCGGCGGAGCCCGCGAAGCGGATGTGGATGGTGTCGTCCGGCAAGCCGTCATGGCCGTAACGCTTGGCGATCTCGCCCGAGAGCATGGTGCCGACGGTGCGGTTGATGTTGCGGATCGGCATCTCGATCGTGACCTTCTCGCCGCGGTCCAGCGCCGGCTTCGCCAGCTCGATCAAGCGGTGATCCAGGGCCTTGTCGAGCCCGTGGTCCTGCTTCTCGCAGTGGTAGCGCGCGACATCAGCCGGCATCTGCGGCAGGTAGAAGATCTTCGAGAAGTCGAGCCCCCGCGCCTTCCAGTGCTCGACACCCTTATTCGTGTCCAGCAGGTCGGTGCGGCCGATGAGGTCGTTGAATTTCCGCATGCCGAGCTTCGCCATCAGCTCGCGCGCCTCCTCGGCGACGAAGAAGAAGTAGTTCACGACATGCTCGGGCTTGCCCTCGAACTTCCTGCGCAGCACCGGATCCTGCGTCGCCACCCCCACCGGACAGGTGTTGAGGTGGCACTTGCGCATCATGATGCAGCCCTCGACCACCAGTGGCGCGGTGGAGAAGCCGAATCCGTCCGCGCCGAGGATGGCGCCGATCACCACATCGCGGCCAGTCTTCATCTGGCCGTCCACCTGGACCGCGATGCGGCCGCGCAGGCGATTGAGCACCAAGGTCTGCTGGGTCTCGGCGAGCCCGAGCTCCCACGGGGTGCCCGCGTGCATGATCGACGACCAGGGGGAGGCGCCGGTGCCGCCGTCGTGGCCGGCGATCGTGACGTGATCGGACTTGGCCTTGGACACGCCCGCCGCGACAGTACCCACGCCAACCTCGGACACGAGTTTCACGCTGATCGCGGCATCGGGGTTGGCGTTTTTCAGGTCGTGGATAAGCTGCGCAATGTCCTCGATGGAGTAGATGTCGTGGTGCGGCGGCGGCGAGATCAGTTCGACTCCCGGCGTCGCGTAGCGCAGCTCGGCGATGTACTCCGAAACCTTGGCCCCCGGGAGCTGCCCGCCCTCGCCGGGTTTCGCCCCCTGTGCGATCTTGATCTGGAGCATCTCGGCGGACACCAGATACTCAGCGGTGACGCCAAAGCGGCCAGAGGCAACCTGTTTGATCTTCGACTTGAGGGAGTCGCCCGCGACCAACGGGATGTCGACTTCCACGCGCTCGCGGCCGAGCCGCGACATCAGGCTCTCGCCGGCCTTCACCGGGGGATAGCGGCGCGGATCCTCGCCGCCTTCGCCGGTGTTGGATTTGCCGCCGATGCGGTTCATGGCGATGGCCAGCGTGGTGTGCGCCTCCGTGGAAATCGAGCCCAGCGACATGGCGCCGGTGGCGAAGCGCTTGACGATCTCGGAGGCGGATTCGACCTCCTCGATCGGCACCGGCGCGCACTGGTCGAACTTGAACTCGAACAGCCCGCGGAACGTCATGTGGCGGCGCGACTGGTCATTGATGATCTGCGCGTACTCCTTGTAGGTCGCATAGTTGTTGCTGCGCGTGGACTGCTGGAGCTTTGCGATCGCGTCCGGCGTCCACATGTGCTCTTCGCCGCGCACGCGCCAGGCGTACTCGCCCCCGGCGTCGAGCGCGGATTTGAGTAACGGGTTGTCATCGTCAAATGCCGCCTTGTGGATGCGGATCGCTTCTTCCGCCA
>CAYNFN010000348.1:0-4694 GCA_964396485.1 uncultured Alcaligenaceae bacterium | reverse complement strand
GATGTCCTCGTCGTCGACCATGTCGTTGAGTCCATCGGAGCACAGCAGATAGATGTCGCCGGTCTCGGCCGGATAAGTACGGATCTCCGCCTCGACTTCCGGCTCGATGCCCAACGCCCTCGTGACCAGGTTCTTGTTCTGTGAGCGCTTGGCGGCCTCCTTGGTGAGCAGGCCGCTGTCGATCTGTTCCTGCAGCAGCGAATGGTCGCGGGTGATCTGCTGCAGATTGTCCCCGCGAAAGCGGTAACAGCGGGAATCGCCGATATGGGCAACCGTTATCTGGTTGTTGCACATCAATGTCACCACCAGCGTGGTTCCCATGCCCGCGTACTGCGACTGGCTGTTGGCCGACTGGAAAATCGAGGTGTTGGCCCTGGCGATGATGTCCCGAAGCAGGCCTGTCGCCAGCGGAGAACCGGAACTTTCGTCCAGTTCGTGCGGCGCATGCAGGGCGAGCGCTTCGCGGGTCTCACTTGAAATCAGCGCGGTGGCGATGCCGCTGGCGACTTCGCCGGCATTGTAGCCACCCATGCCGTCGGCCAGCACCGCCAGCCCGATCTGCGCGTCGGTGGCAGTGCTGTCCTCGTTGTGGGAGCGCACCATCCCGGTGTGGGTGGCTTTCGCCATCTCAAGGGAGGAGGTCAGATTCATTTCTTCCAATCCATCACAGGTTCACGTCCACGGTTCCGAACTGCGCCGCGCATTGGCGCAGCGCCCGCGCCATTTCTTCCCCGCTCTTGAAGCGCGCGGCCACGTCTTTGGCGAGCGCCTTGTTGATGATCGCCAACAGACACGCTGGAAGCGTCGGGTTGATGCCGAGTATGTCGGCAGGGGGCTCGTTGGCGATCTTGTACATCAACTGGGTCATCGAATCGCCCTGGAACGGCAAACTGCCGCAGGCAAGCTGATACAGCGTCACGCCCAGAGAAAACAGATCGGAATGGCCGTCGATCTTGTTGCCGGCCAGTTGTTCCGGCGACATGTACGAGGGCGTGCCCAGCACCATGCCGGTCTTGGTCTTGGACGAATCGGTGATGCGCGCGATGCCGAAGTCGGTGACCTTGACCGAATCGACCTGCGCGTCATACATGATGTTGGCCGGCTTGATATCGCGATGAACCACGTTCTGCTGGTGTGCGTAGGCCAGGGCCTCGGCGACGCGCGCGACCACTGACAGCGTTTTCGGCAACGGCAGCAGGTTGCCCGGTTTGGTTTGCGGCACCAGGTCCTTGCCCTTGAGGAATTCCATGGCGATGTAGGCCAGGTCGTGCTCTTCGCCGGCGTCGTAGATGGTGACGATATTGGGATGGTTGAGCCGGCCGGCAGTCTCGGCTTCGCGGAAGAAGCGTTGCTTCACCTCTTCCAGCTCGTCGGCTTCGAACTCCTGGGACAACGCCATGGTCTTGATCGCGACGATGCGGCCGATCTTCGGGTCCTTGCCCAGATAGACAACGCCCATCGCGCCCTTGCCGAGTTCCTTTTCGACCTGGTAGCGGCCGAGCATCGGCTTTTCCACGCCGCCGCCCTCGAGGACCAGCGTGCTGGCGTTGGTGCGCCCGCCACCGCCAAGGATCACGGTCTCGGACAACTGCTTGGCGCGATTGAGCTTCTTATCCAGGTCGCGGAACTTCGGGTTGTAGGTGGCCATGTTCTCATACACCGCCTGAGCCTTGTTGAACTGGCGTTTGCGCTCGAAATCGAGCGCAAGGTTGTACAAGTTGTCCATCAGCTGGTCGTCGAGCGGAACCTTCTTGAACTTGTCGAAGGCCATGTCGAGCTGGCCCTGCCCCTGGAAAGCCAGGCCCAGCGTGCGGTTGGATTCCGCCGAATCGAGGTCCGACCTGGCCTTGCCGCGCTCGGTGGAGAGAAAGCGCTTGGTGGTGAGCAGGACGTGGCCGATCACCAGCAGCACCGCCGAGGCCATCAGCTGGATCCACATCAGCTGGCCCGCCATCAGCACGAAATGCGCGGCAAACAGCGCCGCAAGCAGCACCGCGCTCACGGTGAAACCCATGCCTGCCTTGAGCCGCGGCAGCAGCAGAATCAGATACAACGCGACCAGCAGGAATGCCGCCTTTTCCACCCACATACCCCAGGCGGGCGCGACAAAGAAATCCTCCTCGAGAATGCTGGACACCGAGTGCGCCAGAGTCACAACCGGTGCCATTCCAGGCGAAATCGGCGTCACCTGGTAGGTCCCGATGCCGGCCGCGGTGGCGCCAATCAACACGACTTTGTCCCGGTATTTCTCCGCCGGAATCTTTTCCGAGATCACGTCGTAAAAGGAATCCAGCGGAAATGCCGGTTTGCCGTCCGTGTCCTTATAGAAATAGGTGTACATCTGCAGATAGCGATCGGTATTGATCGTCAGGTTCCCCAGCTTCACTCCTTCGCCCAGCCGCAGTTCGACGTCTGCCGGTCCCAGATTCAGGCTTGTGGCGACGAGAACCAGCGAAAACGACGGGAAATACTGATCGTAGTAGCGCACCACCAGCGGTTCGGTGCGAGTGCTGCCGTCTACATCCGGAAGCGCGTTAAGGTGGCCGACCGCTGCGGCACCGGCTGCGATTTCTTCGAGCGGCGCACTCGCCTGCAGCGTCGGCACCGGGAAAATGTTGCTGTCGCCCGCGCCGATGCGGTCGCTCACTTTGGTGATCTGATTCTTCAGAATGTAATCGGCGAGCGGATGGTCGGGATTGCCGCGCGGCTCGCCTATGGTAAAAAGCGTCGGCAACGCCACGTTGCCGGCCTGCGCCACCGCGGCGGCAAGCTTGCGGTCGCTGTTGAGCGCATCGTCCGCCTCAGCCAGCACCGACGCGAAATCGGCAAGGTTCTGCTGCTGCGCGGGCGGGAGCGCCTGGTAGAGCTCCGCGAGTTTGTGAATGTAGACGAGCCCGGGATCCAACTGCGGCTCGAAAAAAAACGATGCATAGCCAACCACCTTCGCCCCGGCCTTTTTGAGATTGCCGATCATCTGCGCGTGGACCTCACGCGGCCAAGGCCATCGCCCGATGTTGGCGATGCTCTGATCGTCGATGGCGATAACCGCAACGCGCTGCGACGGGGCGTGGCTGGAGGCCCGCACGCCGAGGTCGTAGGCCTGACGTTCGAGACTTTGAATGAGATCGCTGCCGGACGCGACCAACAAAACGACGGCAATGACCAATCCGAGGAACCAATCGGCTTTCCAGAAAGCCGTCTTCTTCATGCCACCCACCCTGTTGGATGCCTGAAGGCTTTGATTTCTAATGAGTTAAGACGCTAGAGCTAGAGATTTTACGATATTCCCGCCAAAAGTATATGATTTTTTTCAAAACTAGTCTTCCAGGGAAGGCATCGACGCTGGCGTCTCAAGACCAACCTGCGGCGGCAGGCTGGGCACCTGGCGAGACCACGGCACATCCCCTCGGCGATGACTACGCTACTTATCGCAGTGCGCTGGCGGATCGCTTTTGCGGCCGCATACCGAGTCGAGCCCCACCATGCGCGCGCCTTCTCAACGTTGTCGAACTCGAGTACCACCAGACGCTCGGGATGCCATTCACCTTCCAGTACATCGGTCCTGCCGCCGCGTACCAGGAAACGCGAAAGGGATGAGCAGGAAGGCCAGTTGCGGGTAATAAGCGATTGCGATGGCGGTGAATGCGACCGCATGCAAAGTGTGTCCGGAAGGAAAACTGAACTGATCGAGCGGGCGGGCGTTGCAGGTGATCGCCCGGTTCACTAGGTAGGGTCTGGGCCGCGAGGTCTTGGCCTTCAACCACCGGTACAGCATCGTGCCGGCTGTGACGCGGGATCAGCCGAACAGCACCAATATCCAGACCACCACTACGTTTATCAGAGAAAATAGCACCGCGGCGCTGCCGATGTCCTTGGCGCGTTTGGCGAGCCGATGCTGCTCGAGCGATACCCGGTCCACCGTCGCCTCCACCGCGGAGTTCAGCAGCTCGACGATCAGCACCACCAGCACCGAGGCGATCATCAGCGCCTTGCCCGTTGCGGGCGCCGGAAGTAACAACGCCAGCGGGATCAGGACCACCGCGAGCCACACTTCCTGGCGGAACGCGTCTTCGTGCCGGTACGCCGCCTTGAGGCCGGCAAACGAATAGAACAGCGCATTGCAGATGCGCCGCAAGCCGGTCTTGCCTTTGTGCGGGCTTTCTATCTGTCCGGAGTCCATTTGAGGTTGAGTTCGCGCGCGGCCTTGACGTCGTCGAGACGGCGCACCGGGGTGGTGTGCGGCGCGGATTTGACGAGGTCCGGATCACTGTGTGCCTCGTCGAGGATTTCCTTCATCGCTGCGACAAAGGCGTCCAGCGTTTCCCTGGATTCGGTCTCGGTCGGTTCGATCAGCAGGCATTCCGGGACCAGCATAGGAAAGTACGTGGTCGGGGCGTGGAAGCCCTTGTCGAGCAGGCGTTTGGCCACGTCCATCGCCGTGACGCCGGTTTTTTCCTTCAGACCCTTCAGGGTGATGATGAACTCGTGGCTGGCGCGACGCGAGTCGAATGCCACGTCGAAACCGGCCTGGCGCAATTGAACCATGAGGTAATTGGCGTTCAACGTCGCAAACTCCGCCACCCGCCGCATGCCATCGCGTCCGAGCATGCGCGCATACACGTACGCGCGCAGCAGCACGCCGGCGTTGCCGCCAAACGCAGACATGCGGCCGATCGACTGCGGGCAGTCCTCCT
>CAYNFN010000347.1:0-4175 GCA_964396485.1 uncultured Alcaligenaceae bacterium | reverse complement strand
GTTCCTTGAGCGCTCAAATCTCAATTGCTCCAGTTTGTAGAGCATCCAATTCCATCCTCGCCGCAGCGCTGCGCATTCGCCGCGCCTCAATTCTGTGTCTTTCCTCTTTCCTCTTTCCTCTTTCCTCTCGCCTTTTCTCGGCCCTCAGTCCTCAGTCCTGCTTTTCTTCATCCTTGCTCTTAGACCCATCCCAGACCGCCGACGATCGCTCCGACCGCGATCATTACCAGCAGATGCAGCCGGGTGCGCCAGACCAGAACCGCGGCCGCGACCGTGAGCAGCAGGTGCCGCCAGCCCGGCGTTTCCGCGCTGAGGATCCAGCCGGTGGCGAATATCAGCGCGATCACGATCGGCGCCAGGCCGGCCTTGAACGCCCGCACGGCGCGCCAGTCGCGCCGCGCATGACTCCAGCGCGCGGCCGCCAGCACAAGCGCTGTCGATGGCAGCATGATGCCGGCGAGCATGGCCGCCGCGCCCGGCAGTCCGGCCGCCTGGTAACCCATCACCGCGACGAACAACACGTTGGGCCCCGGCGACGCCTGTGCGATCGCGATCGAAGCGTTGAACTGCGCGTCGCTCAGCAGCCCCATCTCGCCAACCAGCACCCTATGCATGTCGGGGGCGACGGTGATCGCGCCGCCGATCGCCAGCAGCGACAACAGGAGAATGTGGCCGAACAATGCCAGCAAATCGACTGAAGGCGGCATCGCGCCGATCACCCGCCTTCCGCTGCGGCCGCTGAGTCGGCAGGCAAGCGCCTCCAGGCAAGCAGGCACGCGACCGTGCCGAGCCCGAGCAGTATCCACACCAATGGCCAGCGCAGGATCGCCACAGTCACGAACGCCGACACCAGCAGCACCGCGCAAGCAGGAATGCCCGTCGGGTTGGCGCGTAACGCGCTCATGAGCTTCAGCGCCGTTCCCACGATCAGCCCGGCCGCCACAGCACCCATGCCCTTGAGCGCACCCGCCACGACGGGATTCGACGCGTACTGCGAGTACGCCGCCGTGATTGCCAGCACGATGACCAGCGGCACCGCCATCATCCCCGCCAACGCCGCGAATGCGCCGCGCCAGCCGAAGAAGCGATCGCCGACCATCAGCGCGACGTTGCAGACATTGGGCCCGGGAAGCACCTGCCCGAACGCGAGGATTTCCACGAACTGCTCCTTGGTGAGCCAGCGCTTCTGTTCGCACAGCACCCGCTGAGCCACCGCCAGAACGCCGCCGAAGCCCTGCAACGCGAGCAGCGTGAAGGCGACGAACAACTCCTTCTCTGAAGACGGTCGCTCAAGCGAATGGATTTCGTCGGTCATGCGGGTTCGCTTTACGGCTTCCAGATCTTGGCCGCCCGCGCCCTGCGGATGGCGATATCACGCGTCGCAAGAGACAACGCATGTGTCCGGGCAGTGGCAACGATCAGGCGGTCCGCCGGGTCGCCGTGGAACGATTTGGGAAGATTGTCCAGGTCGAGGATGACCTCGACATCGATGGGCAGTACGCTAAGCATGCGATCGTCGGTGGCGCGCCTGAGCCACTCCGGAAAGGGCATGGGCAGTTCGAGCCGACCCTTTTTGTACAGCACCTGCGCTTCCCAGAGGCTGATCGCGGAAATGAAGAGTTCGCGCCGCGCCGCGCCGGTGTCGAGAGCACTGCGTTCCGCGGAGGAAAGCGGCGAACGGGGCGTCAACCACCACACCCACACATGGGTGTCGAGCAATACGCTCAACGCAAGGCCTCAAAGTCCTCTTCGCGCAGCACCGACTCACCGGGCTCGGCGCGCAGGCGACCGCCCATCGCGCGGAGCTGTTCCCATGGCTTTGCCGCCTTTTTCAAACCGGCCACTGGCGACGATTGCAGGCGTGCCACCGCCTTGCCGCGACGCGTGATGTTGACCGGCTTCCCGGATTCCTCGACGCGGCGGATTATCTCCAGGCAGTGTTGCTTGAACTGCGTGACCGAAATGTCCATTTTGCTATTGTAAATGGCCATTTTGAGTTTCTCAAGCCGGACAGCGTGCGGCTCCGCACTCGTTCCGGATCCTGGAGCGCGGTTTTCCGCAGCACGCCGCAAAGGCATCTTTCAGACCACACAGCCCCGGGGCTTACTTCTTGAACTCTTCCCTCATCCGTTCCACCAACGTCCTGAGTTCCGCCACTTCATCGCGCAAACGCGCCACTTCGGCCTCGTTCCCGGCGCCGGCTGCGGCGGCCGCACCCGCGTGCATCGCGGGGAGATCGGTCGCCGCGCCCACCGGCCCGCCGAGCAGGTGCGCCCAGCGATGTTCGCGCGCGCCCGGCTGTTTGGGCAGCTTCACCACCAGCGCGCCGGCGGGGCGGCCCGCCATCTCCTCCAGGTAGGCCTCCACACTCGACAGGTCCGCAAAGCCGTACATGCGCTCGCAGGCGATCCGCAATACCCCCGGCGTCTGAGGCCCGCGCAACATGAGCGTCGCCAGCAAAGCCGTGGTGCCCGGATCGGTATCGAACACTTGCGGGAAATTGTGGGAATAGCGCACCACCCGCCGCGATGCGCCCCAACTGTTGGTCACCAGTTTGCGTTCCTTGAGCGCGTCGAGGGCGCCCTGCGCCTCGTCCTCGCCGACGCTCATCGCCGGATCGCGGCTCGACTTCTGGTTGCAGCCGGCGACCAGCGCATTGAGCGACAGCGGGTAGTAGTCCGGCGTGGTCAGCTGCTTTTCCACCAGCACGCCGAGCACGCGGATTTCGAGCGCTGACAGCAACGGCAAAGCGGCAGCGGTCATTACGCCGGCAATTTGGTCGCTTGCCAGGACACGAACTGGATGCCCGCCGCGCGCTTCGCGTAAACGGCGTGGAACAACAGTGTGAGGGTCCGGTCCTCTCCCTTCACGGTCACGTCGAAACTGGCGCCGCCGCTGACGATGGCGATGCAGCCGTAGGTCCGAACCTTCACGTCGCCGCGCTTCATGGTGCGGTACTTCACGTTCCCTGAACGGATCGATTCGATGAAGCTCGCCTTGGTGTCCTGCACCGTGCTCGAGTGGATATAGACCAGGTCATCGCCGATCAATCGCTGCATCACCGCCACGTCGCCTTTCATCTGCGCCGCGTAGCGATCCTGCTCGGCCTTGAGCGCTTCCTCCACGGTGATCGTGCCGCTGCAGTCCTGCGCCCCTCCTCCGCCGGCTGCGGCTCGAAGCATCGTGAATTCGCGCAGCGCGTGCATGTACGGTCTCAGCATTCTTTTCTCCTCCGGTTGAAATACATGGCACTCGCGAACTATGCGACAGGCGCCGCCAGCGCGTCAAACCCCGGTCCTTGTGTATGCTCGCGATGGGGCAATAGACCCGGCACTCAGCGTCCGCGCACGCCCATGCGCCGCTCCTTGGCGCGCACCAGGGCGCTGATCACTTCGTTGCAGGGAGCGGCTACGCCGACCGCGGCGGCGGCAGGCGGAATGGCGCCATTGATGGCGTCGATCTCCGAAATGCGACCGGCCATGTGATCGAGAAGCATCGAGGGGCGGGCATTGGGGATCTTCATGCCGAATTCGCGCACGTAGGCCACGGGGTCGTCGAAGTCCAGGCGGACCTTGCGCGCCTTCGCCACCGCGAACGCTTCGGCTGCGCAGCCCGAAGCCACACGCCAGGCGTCAGGATCCTCGATGACCTCGATGAGGGTGCGCTCGGTCAGCGCGCAAGTACCCGAATAGCAAACGTTGCAGATCAATTTTTCCCAGACCAGCTGGTCGATGTCGTCAAAGCACTTCACCCGGAACCCGCCCGAGCGCCACACCTCGGCAATTTTCTCGAGGCGCGGGGTAACCGGCCCGGAAAGTTCGCCCAGCCGCACAAGTTCCCAGCCGTTGTGATGGGCGTGGCCGGGCCCCTTCATCGAGGCGCCGAAACCGCCGACGACGCCGACCGCCACGCGCTCGCGCCCAAGCACGCGCGCCGCGGTGTCCGGGCCACCGAGGCCATTCTGGATCGAGAGCACCACCGTGTCACGACCGAGCAGCGGCTTCACCGATTCGGCGGCCTGTGCGACATGCATCGCCTTGGTGGCGATGATCACCAGGTCGCAAACACCCGCGTCCGCGGGGCGCGTCGTCGCATGCACCTGCACCGTGCGGTCCCCGGAGGCGCCTTCGACGCGCAGACCGTTCTTGCGGATCGCCTCGACGTGCTCGCGCCAG
>CAYNFN010000346.1:0-5231 GCA_964396485.1 uncultured Alcaligenaceae bacterium | reverse complement strand
TGGCCGTCTCGGAGATGATTTCCGCCAACTCACAACTGTGGAACACTGCGAAATCGCAGCGGCGTTCCGATCATCAGGGCGAAGTTGAGCCGATTTCGGTGCAGATCGCCGGCGCCGACCCGCAGATGATGGCCGACGCGGCGCGCCACAACGTGCAGCGCGGGGCGCAGATCATCGACATCAACATGGGTTGCCCGGCCACGAAGGTATGCAACGTCGCCGCTGGCTCGGCATTGCTGTGCGACGAACCGCTGGTCGGAAGAATTCTCGATTCCGTGGTCGCGGCGGTCGAAGTACCGGTAACGCTCAAGATCCGGACCGGCTGGGATGCGCACAACAGGAATGCGGTGCGAGTGGCAAAAATCGCGGAATCCTCCGGCATCCAGGCAATCTCGGTCCACGGCCGCACCCGTGCCTGCGGTTTCGCCGGCGATGCCGAATACGAGACCATCGCCTCGGTGAAGTCTCAAGTCGGGATCCCAGTCATCGCCAACGGCGACATCGATTCACCCGAAAAGGCGCGCGAAGTCCTTTGCCGCACCGGGGCCGACGCGATCATGATCGGCCGCGCCGCGCAGGGCCATCCGTGGATTTTCCGCGAGATCGAGCACTATCTTGCTTGCGGCGAACACCTGCCCACGCCCGAAGTCGGGGAAATTCACAGCGTGCTGGTACAGCATTTGCATGCTCTGTACGCGCTTTATGGAGAGCAGTGCGGCGTGCGCATCGCCCGCAAGCACATTTCCTGGTACACCAGCGAGCTTGCCGGCGCGGCCACGTTCCGCCAGACCATGAATCGGCCGGAGACCGCGCGCCAGCAGCTGGCCGCGGTGGATGGCTTTTTCACCGAGCTTGCCGGGTTGGGAGAACGCCTGACCTATATCGAGGAACTTGCAGCATGATGAATGACAACGAAATTGCTCGCTGCGTGCGCAAGGCAATGGACGGCTATTTCAGGGATCTGGACGGGGAGAAACCCTGCGCGATTTACAACATGGTGATCAGCTCGGTGGAGAAACCGCTGCTCGAGCTCGTGCTGCACCGGGCTGCTGGCAACCAGACCCAGGCGGCGCAGTTGCTAGGGTTGAACCGCAATACGCTGCGCAAGAAAATGAAGGAGTACGGCATCAAGTAGCACGCCGTTGCTCTCCCGCGTCAACCCGCCCGCGCGATTAACGCGGGCGGTTTTATTTTTTTGGTCCCTTCATGACTCGTAGACAAGCCCTGATCAGCCTTTCGGACAAGACCGGCGCAGCGGATTTCGGCCGCGCGCTGCAGCGCTTCGGCTTCGAAATCCTGTCCACCGGCGGTAGCGCAAGGCTGCTACGCGAGGCCGGGATCAAGGTCACAGAGATCGGCGATTACACCGGTTTCCCCGAGATGCTCGACGGCCGGGTGAAGACCCTGCATCCCAAGGTGCACGCCGGCATCCTCGCGCGCCGCGATATTCCGGCGCACGTCGAGGCGATGGCAAGAGCGGGCATCCCGACCATAGACCTAGTGGCCGTGAATCTGTATCCCTTCGTGGAAACCATCTCCAAGGCCGATTGCAGCCTCGAGGAGGCAATCGAAAATATCGACATCGGCGGGCCCACGATGGTGCGTGCGGCGGCAAAGAACTGGCAGCACGTCACTGTGGTCACCGATCCGGCGGACTATCCGGTGCTGATCGCGGAAATGGAGTCCGCCAGCGGCGCCATCAGCGTGGAGACGCGCTTCCGCCTGGCGCGCAAGGCCTTTTCCCACACCGCGGCCTACGATGGCGCGATCAGCAACTATCTCACCGCCACCGACATTCACGGCAAGCGCAGCGGATTCCCCGATCAGTTCAATTCGAGTTTCGTCAAAGTCCAGGATCTGCGCTACGGCGAGAATCCGCACCAGCAGGCGGCGTTCTACCGTGACCTGAAGCCGGTACCCGGCGCGCTGAGCAACTATGTGCAACGGCAGGGCAAGGAACTTTCCTACAACAACATCGCCGATGCCGACGCAGCCTGGGAATGCGTGAAGACCTTCGACCAGCCGGCGTGCGTGATCATCAAGCACGCCAATCCCTGCGGCGTGGCGGTGGCCACGAGCGCGATCGAGGCCTATCGCCGTGCTTTCAAGACCGATCCGACTTCGGCTTTCGGCGGCATCATCTCCTTCAATCGCGAACTTGACGAGGAAACCGCGGCAGCGGTGTCGCAGCAGTTCGCCGAGGTATTGATTGCGCCGCGGGTGCTGGCGGGGGCCGCGGCGGTGTTGGCGCAGAAGAGCAATCTGCGGGTGCTGGAAGTCGCGGCCGATTACGCAGCCAACGACTACGATACCAAGCGCGTCGGCGGTGGCCTGCTGGTACAGTCACCCGATGCGATGAACGTCCAGGCTGGCGGCTTGCGCATCGTCACCAGGAAACATCCGACCCCGCAGCAGCTTGCCGACCTGTTGTTTGCGTGGCGCGTAGCCAAGTTCGTCAAGTCCAACGCCGTCGTGTTCTGCGCTGAGGGCATGACGCTGGGCGTGGGCGCCGGACAGATGAGCCGGGTGGACAGTGCCCGCATCGCTTCGATCAAGGCGGAGAACGCCGGCCTGTCGCTCAAGGGTTCGGTGGTCGCTTCGGATGCTTTTTTCCCGTTCCGCGACGGGGTGGACCTCGTTGCCAGGGCCGGGGCTGCGGCGGTCATCCAGCCCGGCGGCAGCGTGCGCGATGAAGAGGTCATCTCCGCCGCCGATGAACACGGTATCGCCATGGCCTTCACCGGCGTGCGCCATTTCCGCCACTAGAAAAATCTGAGCCGCCAAGACGCCAAGAGCGCCAAGAAAAGACAAAGACAGAAAATGAACCGCGACAGCACAATGTATGTGGAGCGACGCAAGGAAGTGTCGTCGAGAAAGTATTGCCCTGCGTTTCTGCTGTGATCTCAGGTTTTTCCTTGGCGCTCCTGGCGTCTTGGCGGCCAGGTTTTCTCTCGGGTTCGGGCCATGAACTTACTGGTAGTCGGTAGCGGCGGTCGCGAGCACGCGCTCGCCTGGCGGCTGGGGCAGTCGCCGCGTATCGGACGCGTTTACCTCGCGCCGGGCAACGCCGGCACGGCGCGCGAGGACGGATTGTTCAACGTGCCGATCACCTCGATACCGGAACTGGTGGACTTCGCCCGCAAGGAGTCGATCGCGCTCACCGTGGTCGGGCCCGAGGCGCCGCTCTCGCAAGGCATCGTCGATGCGTTTCGCACGGCCGGGTTGAAGATCTTCGGCCCAACGCGGCAGGCGGCGCAGCTCGAATCCTCGAAGGACTTTGCCAAGGGCTTCATGTTCGCGAACGGCATTCCGACGGCGGCGTATGCCACTTTCTCCGACGCCAACGCCGCACACGATTACGTCAGGCAGCGGGGCCCGCCGATCGTCATCAAGGCCGACGGACTTGCCGCCGGCAAAGGCGTGGTTGTGGCAATGACGCTCGAGGAGGCGCACGCCGCCATCGACACGATGCTAGTCGACAACAGGATGGGGGCCGCAGGCGCGCGCGTGGTCATCGAGGAGTTTCTGGAAGGAGAGGAGGCCAGCTTCATCGTGATGGTGGATGGCAAGCACGTCCTGCCGCTGGCGTCGAGCCAGGATCACAAGCGTCTGCTCGACGGCGACCATGGCCCGAATACCGGCGGAATGGGCGCGTACTCGCCAGCGCCGGTGCTGACCCCGACCATCCACGCGCGGGTCATGCGTGAAGTCATTCAGCCGGTGGTTGCCGGGATGGAGAAGCAGGGCACGCCTTACACCGGATATCTTTATGCCGGCCTGATGATCCGTCCAGACGGCGACACCAAGGTACTCGAGTTCAACTGCCGTATGGGTGATCCGGAGACCCAGCCGATCATGATGCGGCTGAAAAGCGACCTGTTCACGCTCATCGAGCACGCCGTTAACGGCACACTGATAAACATCGAAGTCGAATGGGACCGCAGGGTCGCGCTCGGCGTGGTGATGGCCGCAGCGGGCTATCCGGACAATCCGCGCAAGGGCGACGAGATAACCGGGCTGCCGCGCGCCGGCGACGATTTCCACGTGTTTCACGCCGGCACCGCGCTCGCGGGGGGCAAGGTCGTCGTCAACGGCGGGCGGGTGCTGTGCGTGACCGCGCTTGGCGACACGGTGCGCGTGGCGCAGCGGCGCGCCTACGAAATCTCCGAGGGCATCCAGTTCGCAGGGCGGCAGATGCGCCGCGACATCGGCTTCCGCGCCATCGGGGCCAAACAAAGCACGCTATAGACCAGCATGGAAATCAAGACGATCAGGGAATACCTGACCGGACTGCAGGACTGGATCGTCGGCCGCCTGGAGGAGATGGACGGCAACGCCTTCCGCCGCGATTCATGGGATCGTCCTGACGGGGGCGGGGGCGTGAGTTGCCTGATCGAGGAAGGAAACCTGTTCGAGCGCGGCGGGGTCAACTTCTCTCATGTCACCGGGTCGTCGCTTCCGCCCTCGGCCACGGTGTCGCGCTCCGATCTTGCCGGACGCTCGTTCCAGGCAATGGGCGTGTCGCTGGTGTTGCACCCGCGCAACCCCTACGTACCCACGGTTCACATGAACGCGCGTTTCTTGGTGGCCGAGAAAGACGCGGCCGATCCAGTGTGGTGGTTCGGCGGCGGGATGGACCTGACGCCGTACTACGGATTCGAGGAGGACGCGGTTCACTTCCACCAGACCTGCCAGGCCGCGCTCGAGCCGTTCGGAGCCGAAGCGCATCCGAAATTCAAGAAGTGGTGCGACACGTATTTTTTCCTCAAGCATCGCCAGGAACCGCGCGGGATCGGCGGCATTTTTTTCGACGACCTGTCCGAACCGGATTTCGATACTTGTTTCGCGCTCACCCGCAGCGTCGGCGACCATTTCGTCGACGCCTATGTCCCGATTGCCGAACGCCGCAAGGATCTGCCTTACGGCGATCGCGAACGCGACTTCCAGGCCTATCGGCGCGGGCGTTACGTCGAATTCAACCTGGTCTACGACCGCGGCACGCTGTTCGGACTGCAATCCGGCGGGCGTACCGAATCCATCCTGATGTCGTTGCCGCCAATGGTGAAATGGCGCTACGACTGGAAGCCCGAGCCCGGCACCGCCGAGGCGGCGTTATACGAGAAGTTCCTGATAGCGCGCGACTGGGTCCAGGGTCTAGGGAAGCTCTGACCAGGTTCCACATGCGCGACCGAGGCGATTCGGGTCGAGGGCAAGACGGCGAGGACGCCGTG
>CAYNFN010000345.1:0-1792 GCA_964396485.1 uncultured Alcaligenaceae bacterium | reverse complement strand
GGAAAGCAAAGCAAAATTGGATGGAAAGACAAAAATACAAACGGATAGTCGCTACAACGGTGATTCATCGACTCGGTGGGGCAAATCGGATTCCTCCCGCATTTTGTCACGCTTCGTTCGGTTTTCTCTGCGTTTCCTCTGCGCCTTTGCGCCTCTGCGGTGAGGGTTTAAATAGTAGGCAGAAGGGGACATCGAAGCATAAGGACCATTCATCAGCGAAAAGTCCAGACCTTATGCTTTTTACGCGATTCATTTTTTTGCTTTCCTTTGCGTTTCCTTTGCGCCTTTGCGTCTTTGCGGTGAAGGTTTAGTGCGCCTCTGCGGTTAATTGCATTAAATGAAAACGAACCTGGCGGAATTCATCAGAAACACCCCGGAAGGACGGGAAGCGGACAGCATCCTGCGTGCCTGCGTGCATTGCGGCTTTTGCACCGCCACCTGTCCGACCTATCAGTTGCTCGGCGACGAGCTCGACGGCCCGCGTGGGCGCATTTACCTGATCAAGGAGTTGCTGGAGGGTTACACCGTCACCGCCAAAACGCAGTTGCACCTTGATCGTTGCCTCACCTGTCGCGCCTGCGAGACCACCTGCCCCTCCGGGGTGCAATACGGCCGGCTTGTGGACATCGGCCGTAACATCGTCGAGAAACGCGTAGGCCGGCCGTTCACCGAAGTCCTCAAGCGCGCCGCGCTGCGCGCCGTGATTCCCAACCCGGTGCTGTTCGGCGCGCTGTTCAGGCTCAGTCAGTTCCTGCGGCCGCTGTTGCCCGGCGCGCTCAAACGCAAAGTACCGAAATCCGACGCGCACAACACCGTCTGGCCGGAACCGCGCCACGCGCGCAAGATGCTGGTCCTGGACGGATGCGTGCAACCCTCGCTGGCGCCCGACATCAATCCGGCAACGGCGCGGGTGCTGGACCGGCTGGGAATTTCGCTGGTGAAAGCCCCAGCGGCGGGCTGCTGCGGCGCCGTGACGTTTCATTTGAACCGCCAGGAAGACGCGCTCGACTACATGCGTGCAAACATCGACGCCTGGTGGCCGCACATCGAAGCCGGCGCGGAGGCGGTGGTCATGACCGCGAGCGGCTGCGGCACGATGGTCAAGGAGTACGGCCACCTCCTCGCCCGCGACCCGGCCTACGCCGAGAAGGCGAAGCGGATATCGGACCTGACCAAGGACATCAGCGAAATTCTGTTTGATGAAAAAGAGAAGCTGGAACTTTTGTTTTCAGGCATTTCCCCTGTCACTCGTCACCAGTTATGGGCGAAAGCCCGGTATACCCGCGAGGGTGCACCAGTCACTGCGAGCGGGGCGAAGCCCCGCGTCGCGTTTCACTCTCCGTGTTCGTTGCAGCATGGCCTTCAGATTCACGGCAAGGCGGAAGCCCTGCTCACTGCCGCAGGCTTCGAACTGACTTCGGTACCGGATTCGCACCTGTGTTGCGGATCAGCGGGGACCTATTCCATTCTCCAACCGGAGCTGTCGCAGAAACTGCTCAAGAACAAGGTCGACGCGCTCGAGTCGGAAAAGCCGGCACTACTTGCGACGGCAAATATCGGATGCCTGACCCACATTCAGAGCGGCACCGCCCTACCCGTCAGGCATTGGATCGAGCTGCTGGACGAAAGACTGGAAAACTATTGAGAATATCGTAACTGCATGACACTTCCCTCACCCCGACCCCTCTCCCGAAGGGAGAGGGACAACTGAAACCCTCGCCCTCCGGGACAAGGGAACACTTGAAGCGGAGCAGAGGGCGCCGCGCAGCGGCGGGTGAGGGCAGCAGTCGCA
>CAYNFN010000344.1:0-1890 GCA_964396485.1 uncultured Alcaligenaceae bacterium | reverse complement strand
CTCATATGCACCCGTAAGGGGTGTGAAGCGGAGCAGAGGGTTGGGGTGAGGGAATAACACCGGCAAAAGCCCCTCATCCTGTCCTTCTCCCGGAGGGAGAAGGGACTCAACAGGTGTCGCAGTGCGCACTATTTACCGGTTGGGTCAGTAACCCACTGAAAAACGGTTCAATAGTTTGAATTAGACGGAGTCCAATTCGTAACTTATAATGCCCGGTTATGGAATCCACGCAGTTCACCCGCGACAATCTTGCCGATAAGCTGCGGGCCCACGGCATCAATCCGACGCACCAGCGTATCGAGATCGCTTTCGCGCTGTTCTCACGCCACGAGCATCTTTCCGCGGACCAGGTGATGGCGATCGTCAACGAGCGCCACTCCGAAACCTCGAAGGCGACGGTGTACAACACGCTCAACCTGTTCCTGGAGAAGAAGCTTATCCGTGAAGTGATCGTGGACCCGAACAAGGTGTTCTACGACCCCAACACCGAGCCGCACTATCACATGTACGACCTCCAAAGCGGCAGGCTCACCGACATCGATGCCGCGGACGTGCGCGTCACCGGATTGCCGTCCCTGCCCTCGGGCATGGTGACCGAGGGCATGGACATCATCATCCGCGTCCGGCCTTCTGACGCCGCGCACTGAAGTTTTCTAACGCCCGGTGAATTTCGCCGGGCGTTTTTCCTTGAACGCCGTCACGCCCTCGCGGAAGTCCTCGCTGTTCGCCGCTTCACGCTGCAGGTCGCGCTCCAGGTCGAGCTGCTGCTCGAAGGTGTTCGCTGCCGAAGCGTAAATCGCCCGCTTCATCAGTCCCAGCGCCCTGGTGGCCTGTGTGGCAAGGTGCCGTGCCAGGGCCCGCGCTTGCTCGGATAACTTGTCGTCGTCCACGCACTTCCAGATCAATCCCCATTGCTCGGCACGCTCGGCGCTGATCTGCTCGGCAAGCATCGCGGCGGCCATCGCCCGGGCGGTGCCGATGAGTCGCGGCAGGGTGTAGGTGCCGCCGGCGTCCGGGATCAGGCCGATGCGCGCAAAGGCCTGGAGGAAGCTCGCCGATCTTGCCGCGATCACGATGTCGCAGGCGAGCGCCAGATTGCAGCCGGCGCCGGCGGCCACGCCGTTGACCGCGCACACCACCGGCATCGGCAGGGCGCGCAGTGTCTTCAGCAGCGGGTTGTAGTTTTTCTCCAGTGAATCGCCGGCATCGACCCTCGCGGTGGCCGGAGACATCATTCGCTCCGACAAATCCTGGCCGGCGCAGAAACCGCGCCCGGCGCCGGTGACCAGCAGTGCGCGCACGCTCGCGTCGGCCCTGATCCCGGCCAGCGCCTCACGCAGTTCCCCGTGCATTGCGCCGGTGAAGGCGTTGAGCCTCTCCGGGCGATTGAGCGTCACCGTCGCAACGCCCTCGGCGATTTCCAATAAAATGGTGTTGAGCTTCACTGGCGTTTTCCTCTTCTTGTCCGTATCCGCACGCGCGGATTCCAGCGGATTATAAAACCCTATTCGGGAAGGATTGCTCATGGCGTACCAGAACATCATCGTTGCAACCCGCGGCAAGGTCGGCGTGGTCACCCTCAACCGGCCGCAGGCGCTCAACGCGCTCTCGCCCGAACTGATGCGGGAACTCGCCTCCGCGCTCGATGCCTTCGAAGGCGACGACAACATCGGCTGCATGGTCGTCACCGGCAGCGACAAGGCCTTTGCCGCGGGCGCCGACATCAAGGCGATGAAGGAAAAGTCCTACATGGACGTTTTCAGGGAAGACTTCATCACCGCCGAGTGGGAGCGCATCAGCCGCTGCCGCAAACCGGTGATCGCCGCGGTGGCGGGCTACGCGCTTGGCGGCGGCTGCGAACTGGCGATGATGTGCGACTTCATCATCGCC
>CAYNFN010000343.1:0-3636 GCA_964396485.1 uncultured Alcaligenaceae bacterium | reverse complement strand
TGACAGCCTTCATTCATTACTTTTGTCTTTCTCTGTGTCCTCCGCGTCCTCTGCGCCTCTGCGTTGAGGATTACATTAGGGAGAAAAAATGCAGGACAAGCTATTCGACGTTGCCGATCAAGTAGTGCTGGTATCCGGCGGAAGCCGCGGCATTGGGCGAGCACTGGCGGAAGGATTCGCCGAGCGCGACGCGCAGGTGATCATCGCCGGCCGGGAAGCGGACACACTGAAGCAAACCGCGAAGGAAATCTCCAGGGGCAAGCACCCGGTCGCCTTTGAGGTGTGCGACGTTGCCAAGCCGGAAGATGTGGACAAGCTGGTCGGCAGCGTCCTGAAGAAATTCGGCCGCATCGACACGCTGCTCAGCGTGGCGGGCGTGAACAAGCGCATGAAGGCCGAAGACTACACGCTCGAGGAATACGACCGCATCGTGAACATCAACCTGCGCGGCGCCTTCGCCATCGCCCAGGCGGTCGGCCGGCACATGATCGGCCGCAAGGCCGGCAGCATCATCAACATCGACTCGCTCAACACTTATGCCCCGCTCGCCGGTGTCACGCCTTACGCGATCAGCAAGGCCGGCGTGCTGATGATGACCCGCGCGCTGGCCAACGAATGGGGCAAGCACGGCGTTCGCGTCAACTCCATTGCGCCGGGCTTCTTTCCCACCGACCTGTCGAAGAAGTTGTGGGCGCAGGAAAAAATGAGCGCCTGGGGCAAATCGGTCACGCCTCTGGGCAAGCTCGGCGACGTGAAGGAACTGGTCGGTGCGGCGATTTTCCTGGCCTCCCCCGCGGCCGTGTTCGTCACCGGGCAGACCATCCGCGTGGACGGGGGCGTTACGGCGGGGATCAACTGGCCAATTGATCTGTGATCTGTAGGGAACCAGGTCACCGGCACACCGCGAGGAACCTATTGAAACTGCACCCAACGATCACCGTGATTTTCAGGGCCAAATCTGGTGCGACCGATTGAAAATGATGCGCCCATTGTCACGAGAATGATGTCTCCCGGTTCGACCGTGGAGCCGCTCGATATTGCTACAAGTTCACCGTTGGCTTCCTTCCTGAAAATGTCACCCTGAATCTCCGCAAGGGTGACTTTTCGGCCGACGTGGATGGTGTCAGTCTCAGTGGGAAAAACGCTTGGTGCCGACTGCCCTGGACAAAGGGCGGCGTAGCAAGCCATCGCAATAATCAGAACATGCGAGCGCAGCAATGACAACATGTCTTGTCTATCCAACTCTTTGGTTCACCCTGCCGTGAATGCAAGCGAAGCGCCGCCGTTTGCGAGTCCGAGTTCACGCGCTGGTTGGGCGCCATTGCTGGATCGCCGCGTCAGGACAGCGGTGCGTCATCGAATCACCTCGTCCGCACGAATCAGAATCGACTCCGGGATCTTGAGTCCCAGAGTTTTCGCCGTCTTGAGATTAACAGCCAGCGTGTACTGGGTCGGTTGCTCGATCGGCAGCTCGCCGGGTTTGGCGCCCCTGAGGATCTTGTCCACATATTCGGCCGCGCGGCGGAACATGGCGACGTGGTCCGGCGCATAGGCCATCAATCCGCCTGCCTCCATGAACTCCAGAAGTCCATACATGGTGGGCAGTCGGTGCTTGGCCGCCAGCGACGCGACCTGCTGCCGATGTTGCACGGTGAGAGGATCGGGCAGCACGATCGCGGCTTTGGCTTGGTGGCGCGCCTGCTCGAATGCGCGCTCCAGTCCTTCCGGCTCGCGCACATCGATGTGTCGAAGCCTCACGCCCCGGGTAGCCGCTGCCGCGTCCAGCGTCTTCTGCAGGAGCCGAACCAGCGAGCTGTCGGAATTCCCAATGACCGCGACGGTAGTCAGACGAGGAATGGTCTCCCACAGCAGCTCCAACCACTTGCCGGGGATCCCCTCGGCCCATCCCAGCGACAAGCCGGTGACGTTCCCCCCCGGTCGTGCCAGGCTCGCCGCGAGCCCGCTGGCTACGGGGTCGCCCATCGACGCGATCACGATCGGGACCGTGCTGGTCGCGTCCTTCGCCGCGACGGCGGCTGGTGTGCTGGCAGTTACGATGACATCGACCTTGCGGTTGACCATATCGGCCATCAGGGCCGGCAGACGATCGAGGTGGCCTTCCGCCCAGCGCCGCTCGACGATCAGGTTGCGGCCCTCGACCCAGCCCAGCTCACCCAGGCGCTTAAAGAAAGCCGCGTTGTTCCGTGCCACTGTAGAAGGTGACTCCGAGCCCACGAAACCCAGCCGCACCACCCTCTGCGCAGGCTCCACAGCGCGCGCAAGTGGGGCGCCGAGCACGGCGAACGCAGACGCGAAACTCAACGCAGTGGCGATCAGAGCAAGACGTCGGCTCACCGGATTACCTCGTCGGCGCGGAGCAAGATCGACTCGGGAATGGTTATACCGAGGGCTTTAGCCGTCTTGAGGTTGACGACGAACTCGAATTTGGTCGGTTGCTCGATCGGCAGGTCGCCGGGCTTGGCGCCCTTCAGGATCTTGTCGACATACCCGGCCGATCGGCGCCACTGATCCGCGTAGTTCGTCCCATAGGACATCAGTCCGCCTTCGTCGGGGAAGTGCCTTACACCGTAGATGTCTGGTAGCCGGGCCTTCGACGCCAGTTTGAGGAGCGTCCTTCGATGAACTACAAACTGGGCGTCATCGAGCACGTATAAGGCCTGCGCGTGCGACCGGCTGATGGCCGAGAAGGCTGGGCCGAAGTCCTCGGGTGTTCGCACGCTCACGAAACTCAGCTCGATCGATAGCGAGGGCGCCACCGCCTTCAGCTCTTCGACCGCCTTCGCGTGCCAGCGCGTATCTGGGTTCCAAAGGGCTGCGACCCGGGTAAGCCGTGGGACCGTCTCCTTGAGCAGTTGCAGCCGCTTGGCGCTGAGCTCGGCGGCCAGAACCGAAAACCCGGTGACGTTTCCGCCAGGATGCGCGAGGTTTGCGACCAGGCCAGATCCGACTGGATCCCCAATGACCGCCATGACGATGGGAATAGTGGACGTGGCGCGCTTCACCGCCTGGGCGCCAGGCGTACTATCCACGACGATCACATCGACTTTGCGCTGGACCAAGTCGGTGGCCAACGCTGGTATCCGTGCGTAGTCGCCGTTGGCGGGTCGCCAGTCGATCACCACATCGCGTCCTTCGGCGTAGCCCACGTCCCGTAGCCCCTTCCGGAACGCCTGCGCTTCTTTGCTCTCGAGTGAGAAGGCCACGAGGAGGACTCCGATTCGTCGCGGCGATGCCGGCTGCTGCGCGCGGGCACCGTGCGGCATAACTGCGATCGCAAAGCTGGCAGCCAGAGCGGCAAGACTACCCACAAACGCTCGGCGAGAAAGGCGTCGGATCACTCTGTCACTTTAACGGTGCGCAGTACGCCCAGATGATTCAGCTCCACGCCCGCCTCCTTCGTGACGCCCAACGCCGGCAATCACCGGCCGCCAACAGCGGCGCGAAGCAACGCTGTTGAACGGTCCGTTGCATGGACTGTTTCGGCGTCATGCTCGATAGCTAGAGGAAGGGCCCGATCCCGCGACTCGTGTGCCAAAGCGCCAGCACTTCAACTTGGCCACTGCGGACACGGTAGTAAAGGTAATAGTGAACTCGCGCGAGATGCACGCGCCGGAC
>CAYNFN010000342.1:0-9499 GCA_964396485.1 uncultured Alcaligenaceae bacterium | reverse complement strand
TGTCCTGTTCCGCTAATTCGTGGCTGAAAATCCGGCGAGAATCAGCGCCATGCCGTGTTACGCGTCCTCGCCGTGCGTGTCGGCGCGCGCAAGAGGCGCCCCTCTGGGGATCTGACCGCGGAGACACGCGTAAGGCCGGTGTTGACACGCTATTGGCCGGTTGCACGGTCGCATCCCCGCAAGCGGGGCCCCTGCTCCACGTTCCACCGGCCCCCGCCACTGTCGAGGACTCGCGCCTTGCCTGACGCCGATTTCGCGGGTTTTCCGATTGATGATGGGTTGCAATCAAGTAGATCATGGGACTGGCTTCCAAGGTTCAAGAGTTATCCCACGAATTAGCGGAACAGGACACTAGCATGACCGTACGCGTGCAGACCGGGGACTTCGACATCGGCGCCGAGATTGCGGCGATGCGTCGCGGCAACCCCAAGGTCGGCGCGGTGGCGAGCTTCATCGGCGTGGTGCGCGACGTCAACGAAGGCGACCGCGTCGCCGAAATGACGCTTGAGCATTACCCGGGCATGACCGAGAAGGCGCTGGAGAAAATGGTCGACGAGGCCCGGTCACGCTGGGATATCTACGATGCGCTGGTCATCCACCGGGTCGGCACGCTCAAGCCGGGCGACCAGATCGTGCTGGTGGTGATCACCGGCGCGCATCGCGGCGAGGCCTTCGAGGCTTGCGAGTTCCTGATGGATTATCTCAAGACCCGTGCCCCGTTCTGGAAGAAGGAGCGGACTCCCGCCGGCGCGCGCTGGGTCGAGGCACGCGAAAGCGACGACGCGGCCGCAGACCGCTGGTCCTGATCGCGCGGATCCCGATGGCGCAGGCCAAGTCGAGGAAGGGCGCAGCGAAAGGCACCCTCAGGCCGCAGATCCGCATCATGTTCCGTAAGGCCATCGCGATGGGTCCGGGAAAAGCCGACCTGTTGCAGGCGATCGGCGAAACCGGCTCGATCTCGGCTGCTGCACGGCACATGAAGATGTCTTATCGCCGCGCCTGGCTGCTGGTTGACACCATGAACCAGTGTTTCGAAGGCCCACTGGTCGAAACCGCCACCGGCGGCAACCATGGGGGCGGGGCCCGCATCACCGAGCTGGGCCAGGAAGTGCTGCGGCGCTACCGCGCAATGGATGCGAAGGCCTCGGCAGCCGTTTCGAAGGAGATCATCGCGTTCACCCGCCTCATGACCCGGCAGCCCGAATCCTGATCCGGCCGCGGTCATTTGTTCGGCGTTTCCCTTGACGCAGTGCAGGCCCGGAGATCAAGGAAGCTCTGATCAGGTTCCGCGACGCGCGTTGCGCCAGGTGCGGATGACTGCTAGGCGTCGCTTCGCAGGTGCGGCTGAAGCCCCAACAAGGAGCGTAACAACGCAGGCGCCGCACTTGGCACAACCCAATGACATTTCGACTCTTTCGAGGGACCGGGCGATTCGGGCCGATGCCTGCGTCGACTCCTCCTTATGTAGGCCGGCTACACGGCGTCCTCGCCGTCTTGCCCTCGACCCGAATCGCCTCGGTCGCGCATGTGGAACTTGATCAGAGCTTCCTTCGTCTTCGCCACCGTTATATACTAATGTATACGACGCCTTCCCGCTAACCCGATTTCCTTCAACGAAACGAGCCCCGAGAACATGACATCCACTGAGGTGATGATTCCGCTGCTGTTGACCCTGAAGGTGGCCTGCTGGGCGACGCTGTTCGCTACGGCTTTCGGCGTACTGGTTGCCTACGCAGTCGCGCGGTTTCGCTTTCCGGGCCGCGATTTTCTTGACGCGGCGATGATGCTGCCGATGGTGATGCCGCCCACCGTCCTCGGTTACTACATTTTGGTGCTGGTGGGACGCCGCGGTCCTATCGGTGCGTGGCTGGATTCGACGTTCGGCATCACTCTTATTTTCACCTGGCAGGGAGCGGTGATTGCTTCGACACTGGTGGCGTTTCCATTGGTATACAAGGCCGCAGCGACTGCATTCGAGGGCGTCGATCCGCAGTACGAGCAGGCGGCGCGAGTGCTGGGCAAGTCCGAGTGGGCGGTGTTCCTGCGCGTGACCCTGCCGCTGGCGTGGCGCGGCATTCTGGCCGGTTCGATGCTGGGTTTCGCGCGGGCACTCGGCGAGTTCGGCGCCACGCTGATGGTGGCGGGCAACATCCCCGGAAGAACACAGACGCTTTCCATCGCCATCTACGACGCGGTCGAAGCGGGTCGTGACGAGATGGCCAACTTTTTGGTAATCGTCACCTCGGTCGTCTGCATCACCATTCTGGTGGCCTCGGGCAAGCTTCTCAAGCCGCGTTACGCGGGTTGAGCGATACGAAGATGCGTATCGACGTGTCGATCCAGAAGACGCTGCGCTCCAAAGCGCGCGAGTTCCGTCTCGACGTCGCGTTCACCTGCCAGGACGACGTCAGCGTCGTCTTCGGGGCGTCAGGATCGGGTAAATCCGCGACGCTGCGGGCGATCGCCGGGCTGGACCGGCCGGACAGCGGGCGCATCGTCGTGGACGGCAGGGTGCTGTTCGACGCGGCACGTGGAATCGACGTTCCGGCGCGCATGCGCTCGGTCGGGTACGTGTTTCAGGACTATGCCCTGTTCCCGCACCTCACTGTCGAAGAGAACGTGGCGCTTCCGGTGAATCCGTGGTGGCGCCGGCGGCCGGCAAGTGTAATCGCCAAGCGTGTTCGGGACCTGCTGGACATATTCGAGATCGGCAGTCTGGCGCAAAGCTATCCGTGGCAGATCTCCGGAGGTCAGCGCCAGCGCGTCGGACTGGCGCGCACGCTCATCAGGAAGCCGGCAATTTTGTTGCTCGACGAACCGTTCGCGGCGCTCGATCCGCTGTTGCGTATCCGCATGCGCCAGGAGCTGCTGAATACGCAATGGCTGTTCAAGGTGCCGATGCTGGTCATTACGCATGACCCGCAGGACGTGGCGGCACTGGCCGAGAACCTGGTAGTCCTGCGCAAGGGGAGGGTGGAGAAAACCGTGGATCTCAAAGGTCCGCCGTATCGGGACGAGAAGGGCATTCCTGTTCGCGGCGTCATTCGTCAATTGCTGATGGAGACTTCGGTGGAGAACAACGGCGCACAGGCGCAGCTTCCGTTGGGCGCCCTGGGGTAAATGTTTTGGCCTTCGTTATATTCTTTGGAATATGACGGGGAAGTCTCGGGAGTTCAAAGAAGCGCAAGTTCGTGGTCAAAAGAGGAGGCATCGAAATGAACAGCGAGAACCGTCGGAAGAACCAGATTGCCGCGGCGGTCGCTGCAGCCTTGCTAGGGATTGCCGGTCCGGTATGGGCACAGGACACGTCGCAGCGGGTCGAGGAGCTCGAAGAAGCAGTGAAAGCGCTTACGAAGGAGATCGACTCGCTCAAAGGCCAGGTAAACGACAACAAGGAGAAAACCACGGCCGTTCAACAGAAGGTCGACTCTTCGGTGCCGACCGCATCGCTCGGGGAGGGGGTCGGATTCGATGACCCGCGGGGACAGTGGTCGCTGCGCTTTACCGGCCGCATCCAGGGGGACTACCGCACCTACGATCCCAACGGCATCAGCGCCAGTACCTTTAGTGTGCGACGCGCTCGTCTTGGCGCGGCATTGACGGTGCTGAAAGACTACCAGATGTATGTCGAGGGCGAATTCATCAACGGAGCGGCAACCGGAACCACCACCCAGACGGCCGCCCTGACAAACGGCTGGCTGGAGGCGGCCTGGTTCAAGGCCGCGCGGATACGGATCGGGCAGTTCAAGCCCCAGTTCGGCTTCGAGAACAGCATGCCTGACGTGTTGTCCGATTTCCAGGAACGCGCGCTCACCCAGTCGCTGCTGCAAAACCTGAATTACGACCGCGGCATCATGGTGCACGGTGCGCCGCTCAACGGAATGTATTACGGCGTTACGGTGAGCAACGGTGACGGCTTGAATCTGGAGGAAAGCCAGGGCAGCACCGACGAAGCAAGAACCGACGGCAAAGACCTTTCGATAAGGCTGGTCCAGAACTTCGGCGAGTTCCTGGATGTTCCGGACCTCGTTCTGCATTTCGGCGGTTCGTATAAGAGCGGTACCGTCACCACCAGAGGCGGGACTGCATATACCCCCGCCACGGTGCAAACCGAGGCGCGTGGAATCACATTCTTCAATTCGGCGAACCTGTCCGGTACCCACATCGATCGGACGATAGCGGAATTGGAAACTACGGCAGCGTTCGGCCCGGTCAAAGTCCAGGGCGAATACTGGCAGGCTCGATATGAGGGCAGTACTACCGGGGATGTGCCCTATGACCGCAAACTCGATGCGTTCTACGTGAGTCTGGGCTGGATGATCACCGGCGAAGCCTATGCCGACTCGTATCGCAACGGTGTGTACGGACGCCTGCGGCCGCGCAACAACTTTTCGATGGAGGACGGCGGTGGCTGGGGGGCATGGGAGCTGGGCCTGCGATACAGCGCGTTCGACGGCAGCGATTTCACCACCACCAATCTCGCCGGCACCGGAGTTCTCGCGGGCAATTTGTCACTTTCTCCTCCGGTCAACGTTTCCACCAATAAAGCGGACGCCTACACGGTCCAGCTCAAGTGGCTGCCCAATGCATATACACGTTTCCTGGTGGACTACGTGCAGACCAGCTTCGATACGCCGGTCACGGCGAACGGCGTGACCACGGACGACGAGAAGGCGATCACATTGCGCGCGCAGTTCGATTACTGAAAATGCCAGTTTCCAAGGAGAGCGACATGAAGACGTGGAAGTTGCTTGCGGTTGGGCTGGTCACAATTTTTGCCACAGGGACGGCGACGGCGGCGGAAATCATCGTCTCTGCTGCAGCGAGTCTGACCAATGCCTTTGCCGAAATTGGCAAGGAATACGAGAAAGCCAGCCCCGGCCAGAAAATCCATTTCAATTTTGCGAGTTCAGGCGCTTTGCTGCGACAGATTTCGCGCGGCGCGCCGGTTGACGTATTTGCATCGGCCGACCAGGAGACCATGGATCGCGCCAACAAGCAGAACCTGATCGTGCAAACGTCGCGATCTGATTTCGTCCGAAACACTCTCGTCGTGGTCGCGCCAAAGGGCGCAAAGTCTGCGCCGAAATCTCTTGAAGGCCTGAAGGATACGGGTATTACCCGCCTTGCCATCAGCAACCCGGAAAGCGTGCCCGCGGGGCGGTACGCCAGGGAGGCGCTGGAAGCCGCCGGTCTGTGGGATGCGGTGAAGACAAAATCGCTCAACACCCAGAACGTACGCCAGAGCCTGGACTACGTGGCGCGCGGAGAAGCGGATGCGGGGTTCGTTTACGGCACCGACGCGGCGCTCATGCCCGACAAGGTCGAGGTACTGTTCGAGGTGCCGACTAGGACGCCGATCCTGTATCCGATTGCCGCGGTGAAGGGAAGCGGAAACGAGAACTTCGCGTTGAAATTCATCGAATACGTGCGCTCGGATGCCGGGCAGAGAATTTTTGCAAGATACGGTTTTCGAAAACCGTGACCCACCTCACCCCGTTATTGAGTTTTACATAACAGCGTGACAACACTTGGGCGATTGCTGCCCTCACCCGCCGCTGCGCGGCGCCCTCTCCCTCCGGGAGAGGGGTCGGGGTGAGGGAAGTGTCATGCAGTTACGTTATTCTCAATAGACACATGACTCACTTTCGACACTAGACATTGGGAAGCTCTTTTTGATTACACTTGACTCTCTCGGGAAACGATTGCTCCCTCTCCGCATCTTGACTTTTCCTCCCCCTCCACTTGTGGAGACAAGGGAACACTTGAAGCGAAGCAGGGGCGGGGTGTGATCAGGGGGACTCAGTTTAGTACCCCCTTGAGGGGTAGAGGGCAGGGGAGAGGTGGAGGCGCAATGACAGGCGCGGGATTTCTTGCGGTGGGAGTGGGCGCGGCCCTTGGCGCGTGGTTGCGCTGGATGCTGAACATGGGACTGAACACCGTGCTGCCGAATCTTGCGCTCGGCACACTGGCCTCCAACCTGATCGGCGGTTACCTGATCGGCGTGGCCGTCGAATATTTTTTTCAGCAGGGTACGGTGCCGCTGGAACTGCGCTTGTTCGTGATCACCGGTTTCCTCGGTGGCCTGACCACTTTCTCGTCGTTTTCCGCCGAAGCGGCAGAACTGTTGATGCGCGCACAGTACGGTTGGGCGTTACTGATGGTCTCGAGCCACTTGATCGGGTCGATCGCGCTGACTTTCCTGGGAATCTTCACCGTTCGCGCATTGGCGGGATAGCGCGATTCAGCACTTCGCGCGCGGCGTCGATCACTTCCGACGCGGTTAGTCCCAGCGGCCCGATCCCCTGTTTCACCAGTTGATCGGCGGCGAGTCCGTGCAGATGAACGCCGGCGAGCAGCGCCATTCCCGGTTCGGCACCCTGCGCCGCGAGTGCCGCGATGATGCCGACCAGCACGTCTCCCATTCCCGCCGTGGCCATTCCGGGATTCCCGGTGGTGTTCACGTACCAGTCACCGTTCTCCAGCGCGCAGATGCTGCCGTTGCCCTTGAGCACGGCACCGCACTTGAACCTCGTTGCCAGTTCGCGTGCGGCGGCAACTCGATCGCTCTGAATGTCCGGGATGGAATTGCCCAGCAGCCGGGCGGCCTCGGCCGGGTGGGGCGTGAGCAGCGTCGCGCCGCCGCGGGCTGCGAGAGCCTGCCGCACTTTGACATCGGTCGCGATCAGGTTAAGTGCGTCGGCATCCACGATCAGTGGCGCGGCGTGTCCCATCAGCGCGGCCAGCGCGTGCAGTGCGGCCTGCGACTGCCCGAGACCTGGACCGCAGACGATGCAGTCCAGCCTCTCCATTTTCAACAGCTCCTGCGCCGGCCGCAGCATGAGCTCCGGCTGATCGAGGTCCACGGTCGGCGAGTCGGCAAACAGGCCGACGTACACGCGGCCGGCGCCGAGCCTGAGCGCCGCGCGGCCCGCCAGCAACGCGGCGCCGACCATTCCCGGCGCGCCGCCGAGGATGCCGACGTTGCCGTACGTGCCCTGGTGACTGTTGCGCGGCCGCGGCCGCAGGATCCTGCCCAACAGCGCGGATTCGATGCGCCGACCGGCCGCGCCGGGCTTCCGGGGGATGACCACGCCCAGGGTGTCGAGATGCACTTCACCCGCATGGTCCGGTCCATCCAGCGTCAGCAGGCCGGGCTTGAGCCCGATGAAGGTTAGGGTGTGATGCGCGCGAACCGCGCAGCCGAGCACGCGTCCGCTGTCGGCGTGCAGGCCGCTGGGAATGTCGATCGCGAGCACGCGGCTGTCGCTTGCATTGATCAGATTCACCAGTTCGGCGTAACGTCCCTCGAGCGGACGCTCCAGGCCGATGCCGAACAGTCCATCGACGACCAGGTCCCAGTGCCGGTCGGCTGGAATGGATTCGTGCAGTGCGCCGCCGGCCGTCTTCCACTCGGCTAGCGCTGCTTTCGCATCTTCAGGAAGCTTCGACTCGACTCCTGTGAACACGACCGTGACATCGAACCACCACTGCTTGAGATGGCGGGCGGCGACCAGTGCATCTCCGCCGTTGTTGCCGGGGCCGGCGAGCAGCAGGATACGCTTTTCCTTGTCGCCCATCAGCTCGCGGGCATGCTCGGCGACCGCCAGTCCCGCGCGTTCCATCAACGGCCGCGGTGACAGCTGTGCCAGCGCTGCACGTTCGATCTCGCGGATCTCGCAGACGAGGAATACCGGGGTAAAGGCCGAAGACATGTAAGGCAGTTTAACCCACCCACCTCACCCCATGACCTCACCCCGCCCCTCTCCACAAGTGGAGAGGGAGGGAAGGTCAATATGCGAAGAGGGCGAGGGTGAGGTGGTGGGGGTATAATTCGTTTTTGCGACTCTCCATGTTTTTCTGAAATGCCCGACCTCCTGACGCTGCGCGGCCGCAACGCCCTGTCGGACTTCCGCCTCAAGAAGCTCTCCCAACCCCTCCAGAAGACCGCTCCCGCCATCTCCGCCATTGCCGCGGAGTACTGGCACTTCGTATCGCTCAAGGCGCCGCTGGCCGCGCCCGAACGCGACGTACTCGAACGCATCCTCAGCTACGGCCCGGCGTCCGCGAATATCGCGGAGCGCGGGGACATGCTGCTGGTGGTCCCACGCATCGGCACGATTTCTCCGTGGTCATCCAAGGCGACCGACATCGCCCGATCCTGCGGGCTGGCGTCGGTGGAGCGCATCGAACGCGGGGTCGCCTATTACGTTTCCAGACGTGCAGGCGACAGGCTCACTGCTGCGGAGCGTTCGGCGCTGTTGCCGCTGATCCACGACCGCATGACCGAAACCGTACTCGGTTCGCTCAAAGAGGCGGGACGGCTTTTCCATCATTTTTCGCCGAAGCCGCTGACCACGGTCGATCTGCTCTCGGGCGGACGCGCCGCGCTCGAGGCCGCGAACCGCGAAATGGGACTGGCGCTATCCGAGGATGAAATTGACTATCTGTTGGATAACTTCCGGCGCATGAGGCGCAACGCCACCGATGTCGAACTGATGATGTTCGCGCAGGCGAACTCGGAGCACTGCCGGCACAAGATCTTCAACGCGGACTGGATCATCGACGGCAAAAAGCAGGAGAAGTCGCTGTTCGGCATGGTGCGCCACACGCACGCGCAGCATCCGCACGGCACGGTGGTCGCGTATTCGGACAACGCGGCGATCATGGAAGGCGCCGAGATCGCGCGATTCTATCCGGATACCTCGGGCGTTTACCGTTACGCCACCGAGCCCACCCATATTCTGATGAAAGTGGAGACGCATAATCACCCCACCGCCATTTCACCTTTTCCGGGTGCTGCGACCGGCTCGGGCGGCGAAATTCGCGACGAGGGCGCAACAGGCCGCGGTGCCAAACCGAAGGCGGGGCTCACCGGATTCTCGGTCTCGCACCTGCGCATCCCCGGTTTCGCACAGCCCTGGGAAAGGGATGGCATTGGCAAGCCGGGCCGCATCGCGTCAGCGTTGCAGATCATGCTCGAGGGGCCGATTGGCGGCGCGTCGTTCAACAACGAGTTCGGCCGCCCGAATCTCTGCGGCTACTTTCGCACCTTCGAGCAGACGGTCAACGGCGAGGTGCGCGGTTACCACAAGCCGATCATGCTGGCCGGCGGCGTAGGCGCCATATCCGCGTCGCAATCGCACAAGGCCACGGTGAAACCCGGCGCGCTGCTTTTGCAAATCGGCGGTCCGGGGATGCTGATCGGCATGGGCGGGGGCGCTGCTTCCAGTATGGATACCGGGGCGAACATCGAGGATCTCGACTTCGATTCGGTGCAACGCGGCAACGCCGAGATCCAGCGCCGCGCGCAGGAGGTAATCGACCGCTGCTGGGCGATGGGCGAAGCCAATCCGATTCTATCCATACACGATGTCGGGGCCGGCGGGTTGTCGAACGCGCTGCCGGAACTGGTGCACGGCGCCGGCCGCGGCGGCCACGTCGATCTCAGGAAGATCCCTTCCGAAGAACCGGGCATGACGCCGATGCAGGTGTGGTG
>CAYNFN010000341.1:0-2033 GCA_964396485.1 uncultured Alcaligenaceae bacterium | reverse complement strand
TCGCTGCGGTACTCCGGCTTTCCGGAAATATTTCTGGGCGAGAATATCGATCGCGAGCTGGGACCAGGGCTCGGGAATGTCGATGTTTTCCAACTTAAACACGGTCGATCCGTCGGGATTACGAATTTCCGACGAACGTTTTACGAACGGCAGGCCTTCATAGGGACTTTGCCCACGACGTGTAAATCGGCGCTCTATTCTCACGATTTCCCCTCCCCCAGTCTGCGAGTTGGTGTGGGACTGCTTGCGATCCCAAACAGGAACAATCAGGCTTCAATATCAATATGGCGATGTGCTTTGAGCGCCCTAATTTTGGTGTCTCGACGATTGACCCACCCAAGGAGCATCGGCATATAACTATCAGGATGGATTGCCAAAATGACGACCCTCATTTGCCTATGTATGCTCTACGGAGCATCTACATATAGCGATCTGGCAGAATTGTCAATACCAAATATAGTGGTTTGGCTGGGGAAACTGAGGAAATCCTGTGGATAACTGCAAATGGTTGGGAAACGCCATCTCTCGGAAATTTAGACTGACTTATCCACAGTGTTTTGATCGAAAATAGACCTCATTTTGACATCCAAGGGATCCCCACGGACAAAAAAAACTAAAATACCCGGCGGCCGAGAGTCAGAATGGCTTCATCCACTCCCTCAACGGGAATGAACTGGTTACCGATCCCGATAACCACAATCCGAGTACCCAGCACCGTTGTTTCAAACCGGCTGAGAACTCCCCAATTTTGACGAATGGTGTAAGGGCGCACCATGCTGTTGAGCAACTCCTGACTATGCCTGCGAAAGATATTTCTGACCACCGTCCCTTCCCGTTCGGGTGTGGACTGATCCATTCGATCCACAGCCTTGGTGAGTTCGGCTTGCACGAAGCCCAGATATTGATCCGTAGTGGGATTCGTCAGTGCCAACACGATACTCACGGCCAATACCGTCACGACCAGGCTCAAACGTATAAGGCTCATAATAGGCCCTTAGCCAGGTATTCATGAATAGTCATGGCTTAGATTGATTGCCGTTGCCCCGATGTCGCAACAGGCTCAATGGAAACGGAGGCGCGCAGCTCCCCTTTGACAAACAACAGCCGGATGATTAGCCTACGCTCGACAGGTCTGTTGCGGCAACCATGCTGCTCACATTGCTTGTATCAGGAGGATCATCATGTTTGTCTGGAGCAAACGCCTTGTCGCAATCTTGTTGGGACTTTTTGTGCTCATGCTGGGAGTCTTTCTCCTCAATGCAGCTCCGGACAGCACGAGTGGCCTCAAGATTCATACAACCGGCTGGATGGCCCTCAACTATCTCGGCTTGATTGTGTGGGTCTTTGTCTGGATGATCGATCAAACCCGCATGCGCGGGAAAAATGTCTGGGTTTGGCTTGTCCCCTTCGTCCTGGCACCCCTTCCGACGTTAATGCTGTTCGTCTTGTTCCTCCAGCGTCGCATACAGTAGTCATAGATCGGCTGAGCCGGCTCTTGCTCGCGCATCGCGATCGGCTTCTTGATCCAACTGCGCTCGGAGACCCCACACCAGCCAGATACCGGGTAGAGCAAACAGAAACGACCAGAAGAAAAATTGTGCCCAGCCGACCATTTCGACCAACTCGGCCGACGGACGACCGGAGAACACTCGGCCGAGCGCTTCCAGGGAAGAGAGCAACGCGAACTGGGTTGCTGTATAGCGATGGTCGCACAGCGACATAATCAGTGCGACAAACGCTGCGGTGCCCATGCCACCGGTCATATTCTCGACGAGAATCGATGTCGTGAGCGCCGCGTAACTCTTGCCCATCCAGGCGAGCCACATGAATCCCAAGTTTGAGACCGCTTGCAAGAGACCAAAGCGAAGTAACGACCGGACCATCCCGAGCTTAGCCATTGCGACGCCCCCGACCAACGCACCGATGAGTGTAGCTCCGAGCCCAAGGCCCTTCACATACCCGACCTCACTGACGGAGAAGCCCATCCCTCCAATAAGAAACGCCGTTTGAAGCGAGGCCGCGACGGCGTCTCC
>CAYNFN010000340.1:0-15046 GCA_964396485.1 uncultured Alcaligenaceae bacterium | reverse complement strand
CGAGGACTCGTAACACAGCATGGCGTCGATTCTCGCCGGGTTTTCAGGCACGAATCAGCGGAACAGAACACTAGAGGAACAGAATGTTTGTCGATCGCGTAGTCTCAGGAATGCGACCGACCGGGAGCCTGCATCTCGGTCATTACCACGGCGTGCTGAAGAACTGGGTGAGATTGCAGCACGAATTCCAGTGCCTGTTCTTCGTCGCCGACTGGCATGCGCTCACCACCCATTACGACACACCCGAAGTGATCGAGCAAAACGTCTGGGACATGCTGATCGACTGGCTTGCCGCCGGGGTCGACCCGTCGCAGGCGACGCTGTTCATCCAGTCGCGGGTGCCGGAGCATGCGGAGCTGCATGTGCTGCTGTCGATGATCACGCCGCTCGGCTGGCTCGAGCGCGTCCCCTCTTACAAGGACCAGCAGGAGAAACTGGCCGGCAAGGACCTTGCCACATACGGTTTCCTTGGATATCCGCTGCTGCAGAGTGCAGATATCCTTATCTACCGTGCCAATCGCGTGCCGGTTGGTGATGACCAGGTTCCGCACATCGAGTTCACCCGCGAGATCGCGCGCCGCTTCAATCACGTCTATGGCCGCGAGCCCGGATTCGAGCAGAAAGCCGAAGCCGCGATCAAGAAGCTCGGGGTCAAGCGCGGTAAGCTCTATCGGGAACTGCGTAGCCGCTACCAGGAGCAGGGCGACGAAGAAGCGCTGGCGGCTGCCAAGGCGCTGCTGGAAGGGGCCGCCAATCTGTCGATGGGCGATCGTGAACGCTTGTTCGGATTTCTGGAGGGCGGCGGCAAGATGATCCTGTCCGAGCCGCAGGCACTGCTCACCGAAGCCTCGAAGATGCCGGGGCTGGACGGGCAGAAGATGTCAAAGTCCTACAACAACACTATCACGCTGCGCGAGCCTGCCGAAAGCGTCGCCAGGAAGATCCGCACGATGCCCACCGACCCGGCGCGTGTGCGCCGGTCCGATCCGGGCGATCCGGACAAATGCCCGGTTTGGGAGTTCCACAAGGTGTATTCCGACGAAGCCACCAGGGACTGGGTGCAGAAAGGCTGCCGTAGTGCCGGCATCGGTTGCCTGGAGTGCAAGCAACCGGTGATCGAAGCAGTGCTCAAGGAACAGGAGCCGTTGCGCGAGCGTGCCAAGGCATATCTCGACGATCCGACGCTGGTACGCAATATCATCGCCGATGGTTGCGATCGCGCCCGCAAGCTTGCCAACGAGACCATTCGCGACGTTCGCGAGGTGATGGGTTTGAATTATTCGTGAGGCGGAAGGCGTAAGGCGTGAGCAGCGAAAAGACGGCGCAACCGATAGGTTCGCCGTTACGCTCGACCAGTTTCACCGCAAGTTGGCCGCGACCGCAAGCCGGTAGTTGTCAAGCCCTGCGCCTCAATAGTCGTTGCTGTTCGCGCTTCCAGTCTTTATCCTTTTCAGCTTCCCGCTTGTCATGCTGTTTTTTCCCCTTGGCAAGCCCGATTTCCAGCTTGACCCGGCCACGGGTGTAGTGCAGATCAAGCGGCACCAACGTATAGCCGGCGCGCTCCACCTTGCCGATCAGTTTGCGGATCTCTTCCGCGTGCAAAAGCAGTTTGCGGGTGCGGGTAGGGTCGGCCTGAACATGAGTGGAAGCCGCTGAAAGCGGGCTGATGTGGCAGCCGATCAGGACCATCTCGGCGTTTTTCACCACCACATAGGCCTCTTTGAGCTGCACGCCGCCGGCGCGGATTGCCTTCACCTCCCAGCCCTCGAGCGCCAATCCGGCCTCGAATCGCTCTTCGATGAAATAATCATGAAAGGCCTTCTTGTTCTGAACGATGCTCATTTCCGGTCCGGGCATTCGCGAAGCGTGTGCTTTTTTTGCGGCGCTCGTGTATTTTACCAGCCCTTCTTGCACAAGCTCTCCGGTAATCTCAATGGCGCTGGTGGAAAAGTCCGTGCTGGTCGAGTATTCCGCGTCGCAGATGCATGCGTTGGTGGAAGACGTCGCGAGGTACCCTGAATTCCTTCCCTGGTGCGGCGGCTCCGAAGTGCTCGGGCGAGAAGGCGACGTCACCCACGCTGCGATCAGAATCGATTATCGCGGCATCAGGCAGCGCTTTTCCACGGAGAACCGGTCGCGACCGCCGCAACTGATCGAAATGAAACTGGTGGACGGGCCATTCCGCCAACTCGATGGCCGTTGGCATTTCAAGCCGCTGGGCGAGCAAGCCTGCAAGATCGAGTTCCGACTTCACTACGAATTCTCCAGCAGACTGCTGGAGAAACTGGTCGGACCGGTGTTTCATTACATTGCCAACACCTTCGTAGAAGCCTTCGTCGGTCGCGCGCAGCAAATCTACGGCAAGCGATGAAAGTCGTCGTCCAGGTGGTTTACGCCCTGCCCGGGGCGCAGGAAGCCGTCGAAGTCGAGCTGGAGGAGGGCGCGCCGGTGGTAGAGGCGATCAATGCCTCCGGGATCCCCGTTCGCCATCCGGAAATCGATCTGAAAACACAGCTAATCGGTGTGTGGGGCCGGCGGGTTACGCTGGCCACCGGTGTGCGCGACCGCGACCGGGTCGAGATTTACCGGGCGCTGAACGCTGATCCGAAGCAGGCAAGACGCCGTCGTGCCGCCGCGGAAGGCCGCCGGCACCGACGTCGTTAAGTTCTTGGCGATACCGGGCCCATCAATGTGGCGGGGCTACTTGCACCAGGAGTCCGCCGCCTGTTTTGCGCCCGCAGTTTCCTGCGCGATTTCAGCGTCGCTCACGTACACGATCTCGCCCTTTTCGTTATAGCGGGAGACACGTGCGCCGCTCTGCAGGCCGGCCAACCGCGTCTTGGCCGCCTCGCAATTTTTCTTCTTTTCTGCTGCTTCCATTGCAGCTTTCTTCTCTGCGGCTTCCCGCTCCGCAGCCTCCACGCGGCGCCGATTGAACTCCGCATCCTGCTCGACGTAGGTTTTCGGCCCTGCCGCAGGCGTGCCCTCGGCCGCCGGAGCCGCCGTCGGTGTCGCCGGGCTGCGGGGTTTGACCGTGATCGGCTGTTTGACGTTCGGCGGCGGCGGCCGGTCCGAGTAATGCACCTTGCCCTCCGCATCGGTCCACTTGTACAAGTCGCCGAGCGCCGGCATCGCCAGCAGTAAGCCGCAGGCAAGCGTGGACAGCAGACCGGTGATCATGTGAAATCTTGGCATGAATTCTCCTTCAACTAGTTGCGAAACGCCGGGTAGTGCTTCTGCGCGATTGCCAGCTCCGCGTGCTCCTTGGCGACCCGAGCCTGCGCGACCGCAGCTGCAAGGTCTCCGTCCTCGAAAGCGCGCCGCGCGCCTCGCAACGCCTCTTCCGCTGTGGTCCAGAGCATTCCCAGTGCTTCGGCACGCTTGACGGCACGGTCGGCCTGCGCGATCGCCGCGTGGGCCACATCCGCGTTGAGCACCTGCCCGGGTCTGGCCGCGACACCCGATGCACAGACCGGTGCCGCGATTCCAAATACCGCGATAATGCAAACGGTCATGTGCAATAAACGCCGGTACCGGCCCATCTGTTTACAACCCGAAGTGTCGTTAAAGTCACTACTTGGCCCTCAAACATATCCGCTCACGCCCCTCAGGTCAACGAAAACCCCCCTACAGAGTTCGGCATATACCATGCAAAAGTCGATCGGTATAATGGCGTCTTTGTGAAGGATCAAAAGTATGCGAGTCCTGCATAAGGCCCTCACCTTTGACGACGTATTGCTGGTTCCCGCCCATTCCACCGTTTTCCCCCGTGACGTCAGCCTGGCGACGCGCCTGACCAAAAACATCTTGCTGAACATTCCGCTGGTTTCCGCAGCCATGGATACGGTGACGGAAGCGAGGCTCGCCATCGCCATGGCGCAGGAAGGCGGGATCGGCATGCTGCACAAGAACCTGCCGCCCAAGGCACAGGCTGTCGAAGTGGCGAAAGTGAAGCGCTTCGAGAGCGGCGTGGTGAAAGACCCGATTACGATTTCGCAGGACATGACGGTGCGCGATGTCCTGAATCTGATCCGCCAGCACAAGATCTCCGGACTGCCGGTCGTCGATGCTTCAAAAGTGGTCGGCATCGTCACCAACCGCGACCTGCGTTTTGAGAGCAATCTCGATCAGCCGGTGAAAAACATCATGACCCCGCGCGAGCGACTGGTAACGGTCAAGGAAGGCGTGAGCATCGAGGACGCAACGCGTTTGTTGCACCAGCATCGCCTGGAAAGGGTGCTGGTCGTGAACGAGAACTTCGAATTGCGCGGACTGATCACCGTGAAGGACATCCTCAAGTCCTCCGAGCATCCGAACGCCAGCAAGGATCAGCTCGGACGCCTGCGCGTCGGGGCTGCGGTCGGCGTCGGTGAGGGCACCGAAGAGCGGGTGGAGCTGCTCCTCGAAGCGGGCGTGGACGCGCTGGTGGTGGATACAGCGCATGGCCACTCGCAGGGCGTGCTGGACCGGGTGCGCTGGATCAAGCGCAAGTTTCCTGGCGCCCAGGTCATCGGCGGCAATATCGCAACGGCCGCCGGGGCAAAGGCGCTGGTGGACCAGGGAGCGGACGGAGTGAAGGTCGGCATCGGCCCGGGTTCGATCTGCACCACGCGCATTGTCGCCGGGGTGGGCGTGCCTCAGATAACCGCAATCAACAACGTCGCCACCGGGCTCAAAGGCACCGACATACCGATGATTGCCGACGGCGGCATCCGTTATTCTGGCGATATCGCCAAGGCGATCTCCGCGGGTGCCGATTCGGTCATGCTCGGCGGACTGTTCGCCGGCACCGAAGAGGCGCCGGGCGAGATCGAACTGTTCCAGGGGCGCTCGTACAAGTCCTACCGCGGCATGGGATCGCTGGGGGCGATGCAGCAGGGTTCCAGCGACCGCTATTTCCAGGACGTTGAGGACAGCTCGGACAAGCTGGTGCCCGAGGGTGTCGAAGGCCGCGTTCCCTACAAGGGCAGCGTCGTACAGGTCATACACCAGCTCATGGGTGGGCTGCGTTCGGCGATGGGGTACGTCGGTTGCGCGACCATCCGCGAAGTCCGGGATCGCGCCGAGTTCGTGGAAATTACCAGCGCCGGCGTGCGCGAGTCCCACGTCCACGACGTACAGATCGTCAAGGAAGCGCCCAACTACCACGTCGACTAATCGCAGGCGCGAGGTGCGAGATTCGAGGCTCGAGGTATTTCTTCTCGTGCCTGGCGCCTCGTGTCTCGTGCCTGGCGAATTTCATTTGCCATGACCCACGACAAGATCCTCATCCTCGACTTCGGCGCGCAATACGCGCAGCTGATCGCGCGCCGCGTCCGCGAGGCGGGCGTGTACTGCGAACTGCATCCCTTCGACGTCAGCGAACAGTTCATCCGCGACTTCAATCCGCGCGGCATCATCCTGTCCGGGGGGCCGAGTTCAGTTACCGAAGAAGAAACGCCGCGCGCCCCGCAGGTGGTTTTCGAGTTGGGCGTGCCTGTGCTGGGCATCTGCTACGGCATGCAGACCATGGCGGCCCAGCTTGGCGGCGCGGTGGAGAACGGCCTGGTGCGCGAATTCGGCTACGCGCAGGTACGTGCCCGCGGCCGCTCGCGCCTGTTCGACGGCATCCAGGACCGCACCAACGGCGAAGGCCACGGCCTGCTGCACGTGTGGATGAGCCACGGCGACAAGGTCACCGCGCTGCCGCCGGGCTTCAAGGTAATCGCATCCAACGAAACCACGCCGATCGCCGGCATGGCGGATGAGTCGCGCCGCTTCTACGCCGTACAATTTCACCCCGAAGTCACGCACACCAGGCAGGGCAAGGCCGTCTACGCCCGCTTCGTGCGCGACATCTGTGCGGCCAAGCCCGACTGGAACATGCCCGACTTCATCGCCGAGGCGGTCGCGAAAATCCGTGCGGCCGCAGGCAAGGAAGAGGTCATCCTGGGGCTGTCGGGCGGGGTCGACTCCTCGGTCGCGGCGGCGCTGATCCACCGCGCCATCGGCGAGCAGTTGACTTGCGTGTTCGTCGATACCGGCCTGTTGCGGCTAAATGAGGCCGCGCAGGTGATGGAAGCCTTCGCCGACCACATGCACATGAAAGTCATCCACGTGGACGCGTCGGACCGGTTCCTCGAACAACTGGCGGGGATCACCGATCCCGAGGCCAAACGCAAAATCATCGGGCGCGAGTTCGTGCACGTATTTCAGCGCGAGGCGGCGAAATTGCCGCAGGTCAAATGGCTGGCGCAAGGCACGATCTATCCGGACGTGATCGAATCGGCCGGCGCCACGACCAAGAAGGCGCACAGCATCAAGTCTCACCACAACGTCGGTGGCTTGCCGGACACGCTGCACCTGAAACTGCTGGAGCCGCTGCGCGATCTGTTCAAGGACGAAGTGCGCGAACTCGGCGTGGCGCTGGGAATGCCGCACGCGATGGTCTATCGCCATCCTTTCCCGGGTCCGGGACTGGGGGTACGCGTCTTGGGCGAGGTCAAGCGGGAGTACGCCGACCTGCTGCGCCGCGCCGACGCTATTTTTATCGAGGAATTGCGCGTCGCTGTCGACGCGGACGGGCGTAGCTGGTACGACCGGACCTCGCAGGCATTCGCGGTGTTCCTGCCGGTGAAATCGGTCGGCGTCATGGGCGACGGCCGCACCTACGAGTACGTGGTGGCGCTTCGGGCGGTACAGACCGAGGATTTCATGACCGCGCACTGGGCCGAGTTGCCCCACACGCTGCTGTCCAAGGTGTCCAATCGAATCATTAACGAGGTACGCGGCATCAACCGGGTGGTCTACGACATTTCCGGCAAGCCGCCGGCCACCATCGAGTGGGAATGATCCCGCTGGACAAGCCCGCCCGTACTTGATCTTGTTTCTTAGGTATATTTGATAAGTATAAGATTTTAAGCATGCCTGATGAAGATTTCATGCGTGCGGCACTGGCGCTTGCGGAACAGGCGCGAGGCGCGGGCGAGGTGCCGGTCGGAGCCGTGGTGGTGCGCGACGGGGTCGTCATCGGCAGCGGCTTCAATTCCCCGATCAGCCGCCACGATCCCTCGGCGCATGCGGAGATCCTGGCGCTGCGTGCCGCGGCGGCGGCGGCGGGCAATTACCGGCTGGGCGGCTGCACGCTTTATGTCACCCTCGAGCCCTGCGTCATGTGCTCGGGAGCAATCCTGCATGCGCGCATCGGCCGCGTGGTCTACGGGGCGCCCGACCCGAAGACTGGCGCCTGCGGCAGCGTGCTGAACCTGTTTGCCGATGACACGCTCAATCACCACACCGCGGTGACGGGCGGAATGCTCGCCGAGGAATGCGGCCGGATGTTGAAGGGCTTCTTTCAGGAGCGCAGAGGCGCTAACGGACAGTGAAATCCATCGTCGTGCAGGTGCCCGCGCAGGCGCTGGAAGTATACGACGGCGCCAGTCTGGTGCGACGCTACCCGGTTTCGACCTCGAACAGGGGCACCGGGGAAAAGAACGGCAGTTTCTGCACGCCGCGCGGCCTGCATCTGGTACGCGCCAAAATCGGCGCTGGCGCACCGCTCAACACCGTGTTCGTCAAACGCCGCTCCACCGGCGAGCTGTACACTCCGGAGCTGGCGGGGCGCTTTCCCGGTCGCGACTGGATTCTTACCCGCATCCTGTGGCTGTCAGGCTGTGAGCCCGGCTTCAATCGACTGGGCGAGGTGGATACCATGCGCCGTTACATTTACATTCACGGCAGCCCGGATGCGGCGGTGATGGGCACGCCCGGCTCGATCGGCTGCATCCGCATGCGCAACCGCGACATTGTCGAACTATTCGATCTCATCGAATCCGGAATGCCGGTCGATATACTCGATCTGCGCCCCGTGTGAGGACACCGTTCGTACCCGCCGGGACACCACGCAGCACGTCGCACTGCCGGACCAATACCAACCAACAAGGAGAACCAACCAATGCGGCTGAAGGACAAGGTTTGCATCATCACCGGATCGGCGCGGGGAATCGGCCACGCCACCGCTCTCAAGTTTGCCAGGGAGGGGGCCAGGGTCGTGGTTTGTGACCTCGACCGCGAGGGGGTGGACGCGGTCGTGGCGGAGATCGAAAGCGGTGGCGGCGAGGCGATCGGGTTCGTGGTCGACGTGGTCGACAAGGCCAGCATCGCCGCCATGGTGAAGGGCGTCATGGCCCGGTATGGCCGCATCGATACGCTGGTGAACAACGCCGGGATCGTCGAGGACTCGCTGTTCAGGAAAATGTCCGACGAGCAGTTCGACCGCGTCATCGACGTCAACCTGAAAGGCACGTACAACAGCACCCGCGCAGTCGTGGACGTGATGCTGGCGCAGAACTCGGGGGTGATCCTGAATGCCTCGTCCGTCGTCGGCCTGTACGGCAACTTCGGCCAGACCAACTACGCGGCGAGCAAGTTCGGCGTGATCGGCATGGCCAAGACCTGGGCGCGCGAACTGGGTCGCAAGGGCATCCGTGCCAATGCGGTGTGTCCCGGTTTTGTCGAAACCCCGATCCTGAAGACCATCCCGGACAAGGTGATGCGGGCAATGGTCGAGCGCGTGCCGCTGGGTCGACTGGCAAAACCGGAGGAAATCGCCAATACCTACGCCTTCCTGGCATCGGACGAGGCCAGTTATATCAACGGCGCGGTGATCGAGGTGGGCGGCGGCGCCACGATCTAGCCGGCGCCTTTCACGCCTGAAACGCCCGCGACCATTCATGGCTGCGCCCCAGGTCAGCGTCCGTGCCGCCGACTGGAACGTCGATCGGGGCGCGTTACGGGTCGTGCGCGAGCAGGTCTTCGTGCGCGAGCAGGCCGTGCCTATCGAGCTGGAGTGGGACGAATTCGATTCGCTGTGCCAGCACGTCGTCGCCGAAGCCGCGGGCCAGGCGATCGGCACCGGACGCCTGCTGCCGGACGGACACATCGGCCGCATGGCGGTACTGGAGTCGTGGCGCGGGCGGGGCGTGGGCAGCGCATTGCTCGAAGCGTTGCTGCGATTGGCGCGCGACCGCGGCATCCGGCGGGTGCGGCTCAATGCGCAGTCCCGTTCGATGGCATTCTACCGGCGCCACGGCTTTGTCGCGGACGGAGAGGAATTCATCGAGGCCGGCATTCCGCACCGCTCGATGTGGCGCGACGTCTAGCAGGTTGTTGAAAAACTCGATGGACGACCCAAACCTCACTACCAAGATTCTTTTCAATACCTTCTTTTCAATACCTTCCCTTCAATACCTTCTTTTCAATACCCGCTCGACGGGTGCCCTTGAGGGGTGCGCTCGACGGGTGCCCTTGAGGGGTGCACAAAGGCACCAAGAAAAACTGACGATTTTTCCAGGTTCCCATTTGTATTCCTTGGTTTCTTGGTGCCTTGGTGGTTAGTAGTCGGTTTTTCTCTCTGTTCTCTTGGCGTTCTCTGAGAATATCAACAGCCTGCTAACTGACAGGGGCGAACCGCGACAACACCGGTTCGATCGAAAAACGGAAATGGCGGTCCTCAAGCAGTTCTGCGCCGGCGCCGAATGAGCGCTCGCGCAATCTCGACTCGCCGCCGTGTTCAATCAGCAGCACCGAGGAGGCCCGGGTGCCGTAGCCAGGCGCGCGGATGAAAGCCGAGGACAGCAACTTCTCCCAATCACGGCTGACGCCGGTTTCGGGCAAGGCGTCGTCAGCGGCGGGTCGGCGGTCGGCGAGCAACGCCAGCAGCGGCTCGGTCGGATCTTCCGGATTGCCGCCGAGCACGGCCCGCATTTGGCTCTTGCCGCGCTCTACCTTCGGCCAGGGCGTGTCCAGCTGGTGATTGCTCAGGCCGTAGATTCCCGGCTCGAGCACTTGCGGCCGCGCGCCGCGGTTGGAAACGTAATGCACCCCTTCGGAATCGCCGACCAGGAGATTGAAGCCATGGTATTTGGCCCCTGCGCTGGCTACTGCAGCAGCATAGGAGGCTGCGGATGAACCTTCCAGCAGATAGCGCGCCACCAGTTCCCCACGCGAGCGTGATCCAGTCTCGGGGCGAGAGCCGTCACGGTAATTGGTGACTGCCGCCCAGCGGCGGTCGCGCGTCACGCCCAACCAGGTTCCGCCTTTTTCCAGATCGCGGCCGGCGAGAACGTGCGGCGCATCCGTCCAGTAACTGGCGGGCTCCGTCGGCCGCGCGAAGAACTCGTCGCGATTTGCGGCAAGCACCAGCACGTGTCCGGGAACGGCCCGATGCGCAAGCAGGATCAGGCACATGATTCTTCGAAGCACTCGGTATGGCGCCGGCTGCCGGGCGCGAGAAAGCCTTCAAGCTTCATTGCAGCGATCAGCCTATCCAGCTCCGCTTCGAATGCCGGTGCATCGTTCACACCTTCGTAGACTTCCATCCACAATCCCGGTTCGTCGCGTTTGGTCAGCAGCCGGCCGCGGACGCCGCTGCGCACCAGCAGTTCGGACTGCATGCCGCGCACTGCAACCCCGGCCTGTTGCGGCTGCGTCACGCGGTAGTAGACGTAATAAAAGAGTGCCACGATTCAGCGTGCGCCTGGATTCACTGTGCCCGGAGTGCTCCGCTTAGTTGCGAGATTCTCACCCCCGGGCCATCGGCGCTGCGCAGCCTCAGTTGGTCGCCATCCACGTCGGTCTGGACCACCGCCAGCAGGTCGGCACCGCCATCCGACGCCGGGGCGGCATTCACCACCATACCGCGGGACTGTCCGTCTGCGCTCAACAGCGCATCTGCGGCGGCTGCCAGGCCTTCGCAGTGGCCGAAGCGCAGCGTGCGTTTGACTTCGCCCAGGTAATGCGTTCGCGCGACGATTTCCTGCCCTGGATAACAGCCTTTCTGGAAATCGACGCCGCCGATGGCGTCCAGCGCCACCATTTGGGGCACGAACTGCTCCCCGGTGGCGGCGGTGATCCAGGGGATGCCGGCGCGGATCTGCAGCCAGTTCCAGCAGTCCATGCCGGCCGGGGTGGACTGACGGGCAAGCACGTCCCAGAGCCCGGCCATATCCCGCTGTGGCGCAATCGCCAGAAACGCGCCTCCGGGCAGGTGCAACAGCGTGGCGCCCGGGTACTGGACCGATTCGAGCGGCAGGCGTGGGGGCTCGCCCACGGATTGCCGCAGCAGTCCTGCCCCATCCGGGCCGGCGATGCCGATGGCGCGCAGCGCGGTTTCGCGCTCAATTTCTACCCGGGCCCGCAGTACAAACTTGCGCAATCGCTCGGCCAGCACTGCGCACCGATCGGCGGGCAGATGCATCAGGTAAGCTTGCGGCGTGCGCATCAGCAGAAAATCGGCGATCAAGCGGCCCTTGGGCGTGCAGTAGCCGCCGTAGCGCGCCGCGGCCGGCGTAACCTGAAGCACGTTGCAGGTCAGTTGCCCCTGTAGAAAAGTCTGTGCGTCGGCGCCGGAAACGCGCAGCAGTTCGAAATGGCTCAATGGGCAGACCACTGCGCGCGAGCGGGCGGCCTCGAGTTCGCGCCGCGGATCGCCAAAATGCGGGTGCGGGGCGCCGTGCGCGGTGTCGGCGATATGGTTCCAGTCGTAGGGGTGTCCCATGGTCAAAGAATCCGCTTTCGCGCGATTATAGATCCACAGTTCTAGGAGAACGCTTGCTGCGCATTGGCATCGCCTCGTCGACCTCGCTGGCCGCCCTGCTGGTAATCGTGCACCTCGTCGCCGGCGCGTGCGTGCTCGCGTTCCTTCCGGCCTGGTGGGCGGTTGCGGTTCTGACCACTGCACTATGCGCAAGCCTGGTTTTGCATTTGCGCCGCGACGCGCTACGGCTGTCGGGCGATGCGGTGATCGAGGTGACGCTGCGCGACCACGGACGCTGTGAACTGCTGACCCGTGGCGGCGAAGTGCTAGAAGGCACGGTAGCGGGCTCGTCTTTCGTTTCCGGATTGTTCACGGTGGTTAACGTGCGGCTGGACGGCGGGCGCAGGCTCCGCTCCGTCGTGGTGATGCCGGACAGTGCTGCGGCGGATGAGCGGCGCCGGCTGCGCGTCTGGCTGCGCTATCGGGCGTACCCGCAAATGCCCGATTCACCCCCCTTGTAACACGGTGTCGCGCGCCATGGGAAGTTGCTGGGGATAGTCGCGGCTAAAATGCAGGCCCCGGCTCTCGTGCCGCAGCATGGCGCTCCTGACGATCAGGTCGGCGGTTGCCACCAGGTTGCGCAGGTCGAGGAGGTCCGCGGTGACCCGGAAATTGGAGTAGTACTCCTGGATCTCTTCGGTCAACAGGCGAATGCGATGCTGCGCCCGCTCCAAGCGCTTGTTGGTACGGACGATGCCGACGTAGTCCCACATGAACCGGCGCAATTCGTCCCAGTTGTGTGAAATCACGATCTCTTCGTCCGCATCGGTGACCCGGCTTTCGTCCCACTGCGGCAGCGTGGGGGAACGAGGACTCGGCTGCCCGAGGATGTGGCAGGCGGCGGCCTGGCCGAACACCAGGCATTCCAGCAGCGAGTTGCTGGCGAGCCGGTTGGCGCCGTGCAGACCGGTGTGCGCGGTCTCGCCCACCGCGTACAGGCCGGCGAGCTCGTTACAGGCGTTCTTGTCCGTCTGTATGCCGCCGCAGGTGTAGTGCGCGGCCGGAACCACCGGGATGGGCTGACGCGAGATGTCGATGCCCAGTTCCAGGCAGCGGGCGTAAATGTTGGGGAAGTGTTCTTTGAGGAACGCCGCGGGCTTGTGGGTGATGTCCAGGTAAACGCAGTCCAGGCCGCGTTTCTTCATTTCGAAGTCGATGGCCCGCGCCACCACGTCGCGCGGCGCCAGCTCGGCGCGCGGGTCGTGCGCCGGCATGAAGCGGCTGCCATCCGGAAGCCGCAGTACCCCGCCTTCCCCGCGCACCGCTTCCGAGATCAGAAACGACTTGGCATGGGGGTGATACAGGCAGGTCGGGTGGAACTGGATAAACTCCATGTTCGCCACCTTGCAGCCGGCGCGCCAGCCCATGGCGATGCCGTCGCCGGTCGCAGTGTCCGGATTGGTGGTGTACAGGTAGACCTTGCCGGCGCCCCCGGTCGCGAGCACCACTTGCTCGGCGCCGATCGTAACCACCCGTCCGGCGGTCTCGTCGAGCGCGTAGAGCCCGTGGCAGCGCCGCTCGGGCTGTCCAAGCTTGGGCCCGGTGATCAGATCCACGGCCACATGATGCTCAAGCACCGTGATGTTTGGATGCGCCTTGACCTTGGCTTCCAGCGTCGTCTGCACCGCGTGCCCGGTTGCGTCGGCGGCGTGGATTACACGGCGATGGCTGTGGCCACCCTCGCGGGTGAGGTGATAACCCACGTCGCTGGTTTCATCGCGGGTGAAGGGAACGCCTTGCCCGATGAGCCATTCGATGGCCTGGCGTCCGCGCTCGACCACGTAGCGGGTGATTTCGGCATTGCACAGTCCGGCGCCGGCGATCTCGGTGTCGCGGATGTGATCCTCGGGCGAATCCTCCTTGGCGAGCACTGCGGCAATGCCGCCCTGGGCCCAGTTGGAGGCGCCGTCCAGGAATTCGCGCTTGGTGACGATGCCGACTTTTTTGCGGTCGGCCAGATTGAGCGCGACCGTGAGGCCGGCCAAGCCGCTGCCGACGATCGCGACATCGAAACGCGTCATGTGTTTCTCGCTGGTTCGGAGCGCGGCAGTGTAACCCAACCGCCGGCACGCGACCGGTGCCGGGCAAATAACCCTTGACCCGGGTGAACTAATGCCGGGCAGTCGCTGTCTGTGGCTTAGCAAATCGCGGTGCGTTTCCTGGATAAGTCTCGGCGGGTATACTTAGGCGCCCATTCGAGGCGCCAATGCGATCAACAACCAGAATATTCCGGAAATGTGGCTAGATGGGCGACCGTGAAGTCGACCAGCAGTTGGTCGAGCGGGCTCAACGCGGAGACAAGCACGCTTTCGAGCTGTTGGTAGCGAAATATCAGCGCAAGCTCGGGCGCCTGCTGTCCCGTTTCATTCGCGATCCTGCCGAAGTGGAAGACGTGGCCCAGGAGGCATTCATCAAGGCCTACAGGGCGTTGCCATCGTTCCGGGGCGACAGCGCGTTTTACACCTGGCTGTACCGGATCGGGATCAACACCGCGAAGAATTATCTGGTGGCGATGAGGCGCCGCGCCCCCACCACTACCGAGTTCGACAGCGAGGAGGCGGAGAACTTCGAGGATGGCGACCAACTCCGGGACCTGAATACCCCCGAAGCCGAACTGATGACCAGGCAGATAGCGGCCACCGTGAACCAGACGATGGAAGAGTTGCCTGAGGAGTTGCGCACCGCGATCACGCTGCGCGAGATCGAAGGAATGAGCTACGAGGACATCGCAAACGTGATGAACTGCCCAATCGGCACGGTGCGTTCGCGGATTTTCCGGGCACGCGAGACCATTGCGGACAGGCTGCGCCCGTTGCTGGATACGAGCAAAGACAAGAGGTGGTAATTATGGAGCGAATCTCTGCATTCATGGATGGCGAACTCGAGGACCACGAGGCCGCCGGTCAGGTGAGGCGGCTGAAGGAAGATCCGCAGCTGCGTGCAGCCTGGGAGGCCTACCATCTGATCGGAGATGCCATGCGCGGTGAAGCGGGGTATTCATCCGGACTGGTGGTCAAGATCAGCGCCAGGCTCGCCGCGGAGCCCACGGTGCTGGCGCCCAGGACACGGATGCAGTCGCGAAACGTCCGCCGCGTGGCGCTTTCGGCGGCCGCGTCGATCTGCGGCGTGGCGCTGGTCGCATGGCTCGCCCTGTTCGACAATCCCTTCGCTCCCCGGCAAAACCTCGCAGTCAATCAGGCGCCACCGGGCGCCCAGACCCAGTTGGCCGCCACGCCGGCCAACGGCGCCGTCAACGACTACCTGCTCGCGCATCAGCAGTTTTCCCCGAGCACGGCGATGCAGGGTGTGGCTTCTTACGTCCGGACCGTATCCGGACAGAATCCGGAACAGCGTTGACAATGGCTCGCTCGGCGCTCCTGCTTCCCACGTTGTTCGGGCTTGGGTTTACCGCCGGGGTCGCGTTGGCCGACCCGTTGCAGGAATCTGAAGCGCTGGCGATGCTGCAGAGGA
>CAYNFN010000339.1:0-25804 GCA_964396485.1 uncultured Alcaligenaceae bacterium | reverse complement strand
GATTTCAGCTGGGAGGCCCGGGCGCAACAGTATCTGGACCTCTATCGTGGACTGCTGGAGTAAAATGCCGCTTTACTGCCCGCCGCGCTCGTTCGCGTTTGCGGCGCAACAACACCAACCGATGGAGGGTCGTTAGTCATGATCGGAGATCGAATCGAAGTCAACATTGCCGGCGGGCTCGATATCGCGCTGCCGCGGATGGTGCATGTGCGCCAGAAGTTCCAAACCAGGAAACTCGACAGCGTCACCAGGACGGTCGTCGAGCAGTTCAAGCGCCCCGAAGTCCGCGGCAAGGTGAAGCCCGGCATGAGCATCGCGGTCGGCTGCGGTTCGCGCGGCATCAACAACATCGCCGAGTGCGCGAAAGCGGTCGTCGCCGAGCTCAAGGCGCTGGGTGCGAAGCCCTTCATCTTCCCGGCAATGGGCAGCCACGGCGGCGCCACCGCAGAAGGCCAGCGCGAAGTGCTGGAAGGCTACGGCATCACTGAAAGCCACGTCGGCTGCCCGATTCGCGCCACCATGGAAGTGGTCGAACTGGGCAAACTCGAAGACGGCATGCCGGTGTACATGGACAAATTCGCCGCCGAGGCCGATGCGGTGGTGATCATTCCGCGCATCAAGCCGCACACCAACTTCCGCGCCCCGATCGAGTCCGGCATCGTCAAGATGCTGGCCATCGGCATGGGCAAGATCATCGGCGCCACCACGCTGCACACCTACGGCATGGACATGTTCGGCGAACTGCTGCCGAAGACCGCCAGGCTGATCATGGCGAAAAAGAATTTCCTGTTCGGCGTGGCGATGGTGGAGAACTCCGCCGACGAGACCGCCGTAATCGAAATCGTGCCGTCGGAACAGGTGTGGGATCGCGAGCCGGTGCTGCTGGCAAAGGCCAAGGAACTGATGCCGCGCCTGCAATTCGACGAGATCGACGTGCTGGTGGTGGAACGCATTGGCAAGAATATTTCCGGCTCGGGAATGGACCCCAATATCATGGGGCGCAACTGCCGCTTCATCGAATGGAACATGAAGCCGCTGGTGAAGAAGATCGCGGTGCTCGGGTTGACCCCGGAGACCCAGGGCAATGCCACCGGACTGGGCGCGGCCGATGTGATCACCATGCGCCTGTACAAGGAAATCGACATCGCCAAGACCTACGCCAACATCATCGCTTCGACGTACCTCGACGGCGCTGCCATCCCGATGATCATGAATACCGATGAGGAAGCCATCCGCCTCGCCGTCAAGACGGTGGTGCGCATGAAGCCGCAGGACACGCGCATCGTGCGCATCCCCAACACGCTCGAGATCCTGGACATCCACGTCTCCGAGCCGCTGCTGCCGGTCATCAAGGCCAACCCGTCGATGTTCGAGATCGTCGGCCAGCCCGAAGCGATGAAGTTCGATGCCAAGGGCGTGCTGTATCCGATGCTCGCCAAGCACAGGGAGCACGCAACGGCCTGAACCCCCTCTCCCCGGCCCTCTCCCGCAAGGGGAGAGGGAGCTCGGCACCCTTCATCCACGGTGCGGAGTGGAGGGGAGTGAAAAAATTGAATCCAACCTGGCGATGCATATCCATCTCGACGCAGTCGGCGGCGTGGCGGGCGACATGTTCATCGCCGCCATGCTCGATGCGTTTCCGAATCTGCGCGACGGCATGGTCGCGGCGATCCGTGCCGCGGGCCTGCCTGCCGAAGTGTACATCGGCGTGGCCGAGCATCGCGACCACGCGCTGACCGGGCTGCGTTTCCGCGTCGCGGAGCCGCGCGAGGCCGGTGCGCTGCTCGGCGCGCATCATCATCCGCACACCCCGTTCGCCGAAATCCGCGCGCACCTTCAGGCATCCGCGCTCACGCCCGCGGTGAAGGAGCACGCAGTCGGCATTTTCACGGTGCTCGCGGAGGCTGAAACCAGGGTGCACGGCAAGACCGTTGATACGGTGAGCTTCCACGAAGTCGGCGAATGGGACTCGATCGCCGATATCGTCGGGGCCGCCTTCATCATCGACGCGCTTGCGCCTGCCACCTGGTCGGTGAGCGCGTTGCCGCTGGGGAGCGGCCGGGTCAGGTCCGCGCATGGTTCGCTGCCGGTTCCTACCCCCGCGACCGTGCTGTTGCTCGAAGGTTTTGAATTCGTCGATGACGGACTCGAGGGCGAGCGCGTCACGCCGACCGGGGCGGCGATCCTCAGGCATCTGGGTTGCACGCAGGTCGGCGATCGCAAGTCGCGCAAGTTGCTGCGCACCGGCATCGGTTTCGGCAACCGCACCTTCCCGGGGCTGAGCAACGTGCTGCGCGTCCTGGCATTCGAAGAGGCGCGCACCGGGTCGGGCGGCGACGAAGTCGCGCAGATTCTGTTCGAAGTCGACGACCAGACTCCGGAGGATCTGGCGATCGCCATCGACAAGCTGCGCGCGCAGCCGTCGGTGCTCGACGTGCTGCAGACGCCGGCTTTCGGCAAGAAAGGAAGAATGACCATGCACGTCCAGGTGCTCGCCGATCCGGCGGACCTGGAAAACGTGTTCGACGCCTGCTTCAGCGAAACGACGACCATCGGCTTGCGCTACCAGGTGCTGAAGCGCCGCAAACTATCGCGTGCCGGCAGGACGGTGGAGGCCGGCGGAAGGCAGGTGCGGGTGAAAGTCACCGAACGACCGGGGAAGAAGACCGCCAAGGTGGAGGCCGACGACCTGCTCAATGTGATCGGCGGCCGCGCCGAGCGCGAACAGTTGAGGCGGGAGGCGCAGCAGGTCGTGTTGAGAAAGGAACGCAAGTGAACGAGGTCGGACACAAGCTCGCTGAACTGGAGCGCGTGCTGCGCGGGATCGGTCCTGTTGCCGTCGCGGTAAGCGGGGGGGTGGACAGCCTCACGCTGGCGGCGTTCGCGCACCGGACTCTCGGCGAGGAGGTGCAGACGTTTCACGCGGTGTCGCCTGCCGTGCCGCAGGAAGCCACCGCGCGGGTGCAGGCGCTGGCGGATAGCGAGGGCTGGGCCCTGACGGTGATCGACGCGGGCGAATTCGACGACGCGGATTACCGCAGCAATCCGGTCAACCGCTGCTTTTATTGCAAGACCAACTTGTATGCCGCGATTGCGCCGCGGACCACGGCGCAGATCGTCTCCGGCACCAATCTGGACGATCTTGGCGAATACCGGCCCGGCCTCGCGGCCGCGAAAAACTACGGCGTGCGCCATCCTTTCGTCGAGGCCGGTATCGACAAGAATACGGTGCGTGCGATTGCGCGACATCTCGCTCTGGCGGAGGTCGCCGAACTGCCGGCGGCACCCTGCCTGTCCAGCCGGATAGAAACCGGGATCGCGATCGATCCCGGCATGCTCATGCTGGTGCACGCAGCCGAACGGCTGGTGTCGCAGGCCTTGACGCCGCGCACGGTGCGTTGCCGGGTCCGGGCAAAGGGTGTGGTGGTCGAACTGGATGAACAGAACCTTGCCGCGCTCGATACATCGCGGCGGGAGTCGCTGTCGGCCCAGGTCGGCCGTCTGTTCAGCGATGGCGGTTTCGACTATCCGGTGTCGCTTGCGCCTTACCGTAACGGCAGCGCCTTCCTGGTCAGGGTCGCCTCACCCCCCACCCTCTCCACAAGTGGAGAGGGAGCCAACTGATTTTTACACCCTCTCCGCCCGCTTGCGGGGGGAGAGGGCAGGGGTGAGGTGGGTGAATTGATATGACTTTGCATAAAGACGTAATGCTGGATTTCGCGCGCGATGCCCGCACCGGGCTGGACGAGGCGGTGATGTGCGCGTCGAAGTCCGTGCTGCATCTGACCACGATCCTCGACCAGGTACAGGAAAAGGGCAGGCGCATCCTGCTTACCCGGCTGCCGCCCGAGCAGTTCGCCGAGCTGCCGGCGCAGCATCGCAGGAATATCGACTACGATTCGCTGTCACGCACAGGCTATTTCTGCGGCACCCACCAACTCAAGACCGAAACGCAAATTGCTGTCGTGGCTGCGGGCACTTCGGACGTGGCGGTCGGCAGCGAGGCGGCGCGCACGCTGCGTTTCTACGGTGAACCGGCTGTCGAAATCAACGACGTCGGTGTGGCGGGATTGTGGCGCCTGCTCGAACGCGTCGAAGAGATGCGCAAGATGAAAGTCGTGATCGCGGTCGCCGGAATGGACGCCGCGTTGCCCACAGTGATCGGCGGGCTGGTTTCAAGCGTCGTGATCGGCGTGCCGACCTCGGTCGGCTACGGGGTCGCCACCGGCGGCGAAACCGCCCTGCGCTCCATGCTGGCGAGCTGTTCTCCCGGGCTGCTGGTCACCAACATCGATAACGGTTTCGGCGCCGCCTGCGCCGCACTGCGCATCCTGCGCGCTGCGTAAAAAAAAGCCCGGTCGCGGTAAGGCGACCGGGACGTCTTTTTCTCCAGACCTTTCTTCAGATCGTTCTTCACCGCATCAAGTCCAGCCTGGGCACAAATGCCGCCGTCCTTCGCGGTGTCCCCCGAAAAGCGGGGCGTCAATCCACCCCGGGGAACTTGATGCGTCGATTACAGAAAGATCCCCTTCGCGTCGTCCCACTTTCCTTTCGGAGCCGGAGAAAAAGCGCTAAGGCGTTGCAACAGCCGTGACGGAACGGTATCCGCAATGACGAGTTCGCGGTGGGCCGGACGCAGGAAGCGTTCGGCGACGGCGTGGTCGAGCATGGCGAGCATGCGGTCGTAGTATCCGGCGACGTTGAGCAAGGCGCACGGCTTGCCGTGGAAACCGAGTTGCGACCAGGTGAGAACTTCGAAAAACTCGTCGAGCGTGCCGAATCCGCCCGGCAGCGCAATGAAGGCATCCGAGAGGTCATTCATCAGCGCCTTGCGCTCGTGCATGGTTTCCACGACCAGGAGTTCGGTGACGCCGCGATGGCCGACCTCTTTGTCGAGCAGGGATTGCGGAATCACGCCGATTACTTCGCCGCCACGCTCGAGCGCCGCGTCCGCGAGCACGCCCATCATTCCCACATTGCCGCCACCGTAAACGATGCCCAGCTTGCGCTCGACCAGAGCGGTGGCCAGCGCGCGTGCTGCTTCCGCAAATTCGCTCCGGGCTCCGGCGTTAGAGCCGCAGAAAACGCAGATACGTCTCATCCCGGTTTCAGAATTCCATCCACTCGCCGTCGCGATAGTAGAGAACCATCGCGGCCTTCTGGATCGGACCGTCTTCGATGCCGTCGTGATCGAACTGGGGCAGCGATTCAGTCAGCTTGTCGCGGATGGCGCGTTTCTGCAACACGAACGCGGTGGCGGTATGGATGATGCGGTAAGGGTCGTGGTCTTCACTGCGAACCATCTGCACGTCTGCGGTCGCGCTGCCCGGGTAAATAAGGATGCTGCTCTGGTCCTGGTGCCGGCACAGCACCGCCCAGTCCCGCTGACCGGGTTTGAGGAACTGGCCCTGGATCACGTTGTGCCGGGCATCCCACTTGGTAAACATGGGAACCTTGCAGCCGCGCTTTTCCAGGTCGGCCTTGATGACTGCCGGCATTTCCCGCACCTGCTTCGGTTCGAGATAGCGGAAATCCGGCCATTCCTTCTGGACCTCCGTTAACGCAGTCTGCGCGCTTGCCGCTGCAGCAAGCACAGTCGAGATTGCCAATACGAGTCCGAGTTTAATCATTACGTGGCCTCCTGCAAAAAGGCTCATGCGGCCAAACGAATCCCCATGAACTGCCAGCGGTCCTGCGGGTAGAAAAAATTGCGGTAGCTGGCGCGGATATGCGTGGCCGGCGTGACGCAGGAACCGCCGCGCAACACCAGCTGGCTGACCATGAACTTGCCGTTGTACTCGCCGAGCGCTCCGGCAGGAGGCCGGTAGCCGGGATACGGGCTGTACGCGCTTTGCGTCCATTCCCACACGTCGCCAAAGAATTGGCTGGCGCCGTCGCGGGCCGGTTGCGGATGGAAGCGCCCGCTTTCCAAAAAATTTCCGCCGGGCGTCTGCATGCCCGCGGCGGCTTCCCACTCGAACTCCGTGGGCAGGCGCTTGCCGGCCCAGCGTGCAAAGGCATCGGCCTCGTAATAGCTCACATGACAGACAGGCTCGTCCGGCTCCACGCGCCGATACCCGGCAAGCGTCATCTGCCACCACTCGCCGTCCTGCTGCTCCCAGTACAGCGGCGCAGTCCAGCGCGCCTCGTTGACCTTGCGCCAGCCGTCGGAAAGCCAAAGCGTCGGTTGCCGGTAGCCACCGGCCGCGATGAACTCGATGTACTCGGCGTTGGTGACCGGCCGCGATGCCAGGGAGAACTCGTCAAGGTAACGGCGGTGGCGCGGCGCCTCGTTGTCGAAGGCGAATCCGTCTCCGCCGTGCCCGAAGGCGTACATGCCGGCCGGAAGGCGCAGCCATTCGAGCGGCGGGTTGGTGAGCGCCTCCGGCGGTATTGCCTCGCGATACGCGGGCTTCAGCGGATTGCAGGCGAACAGGTGTTTGATGTCGGTGAGCAGCAGTTCCTGATGCTGTTGTTCGTGATGAATTCCGAGCGTGGCGCGGGCTCGAATCTCTCCTGCATCGGCGGTGTCGGGCGCCTCGAGCAACATGCCCATGTGCTGATCCACGTACTCCCGGTATACCTTGATCTCCTCCAGCGAGGGCCGGGACAGCAGGCCGCGCTGAGGCCGGGGATGGAATTCGCCCACGCTTTCGTAATACGAATTGAAGAGGAAGCCGAAGCGGGGGTGAAACGGCCGGTACTTCTGCAGATACGGGACCAGCAGAAAATTCTCGAAGAACCACGTGGTATGCGCCAGATGCCATTTGGCGGGGCTGGTTTCCGGCGCGCTCTGTACTGCGCAGTCCTCAGCCTGCAGCGGGTCGCACAATCGGATCGTGAGTTTGCGGACCCGACGCAAGTCCTCGAGCGGTCCGTTGCGGCTCAAGGTATCGGAGTGGGAGTGGAGCGGACGATTCATCTTGCTTTCCTCGGCATTGTCTGCAAGTGTAAGTCCGATTGCGCGGAGCCGACAAACATCGTGTCGTCGCCGCTCGGCGACATTTGTCCAAATATCATGTGGTTACAAACCCGGCTTTTCTCCGCACGGAGTTTGGCGTACGTTTGCAGCCGCAGCGCCAAAAAGGACTTCAATGACAACCCTACGCGAACCCTCCGCCGCGCGGCGTCCGGCCAATGTTACGGTGATATCGCTCGGCAGCGGCGGTGAAATTAATGCCGACGAAGTGATTGCCGGCCTCGCCCACGAGTCAAAACGCCTGTCGCCGAAGCTTTTCTACGACGCCCGCGGCAGCGAGCTTTTCAACGCCATCTGCAAGACCGACGCGTATTACCCGACGCGCACCGAGCGCGGCATCCTCGCCGGCCATGCCGAGGCCATCGCGCAGGCGGTCGGACCGGACTGCGTGGTTTTCGAGTTCGGCCCCGGGGACATGTCGAAAGTGCGCCTGCTGCTGCCGCGGCTCTTGCCTGTGGCGTATGTGGGCATCGACATCGCCGAAGCGCAACTCGTTACGGCCGCGGAAACGCTTGCGTTCGAATATCCGTGGCTCGAGGTCTTCGCCGTTTGCGCCGACTTCGGCGCCGAGCTGCCGGGGCAACTGCCGCTGCCGCCCGGGCGCCGCCGCGTCGTTTTCTTTCCCGGGTCGACCATCGGCAACTTCGAACCCGATGATGCGCGCGCGTTTCTCGGATTGCTCGCGCGCATGGCGGGAGCGGACGGCGGTGCGATCGTAGGCGTCGATTTTCAGAAACAGACGGCGCTGCTCGATCGCGCCTACAACGATCCGGAAGGGCTGACCCGCGCATTCAATCTCAATGTCCTAACCCGGCTCAATCGCGAAGTGGGGGCGGATTTCGACGAACGCCGGTTCCAACATCACGCCTTCTACAACGAATCCCTCCAGCGCGTGGAAATGCATCTGGTCAGCATGGTCTCGCAGGTCGTGCAACTCGCCGGAAGACCGATCCGCTTCGAAGCCGGTGAATCCATCCACACCGAGAATTCCTACAAATACACACCGCAAAGCTTCGCCACGCTGGCAAGTGAGGCGGGATTTGCCGCGCATCGGCTGTGGACCGATGCGCGCGACTATTTCGGAGTGTACTTTCTGAGCGGCGTTTAGCCGACAGCGCGTCAACGGCTGTCGCGTCGGACTAACCGTAGTTGGAAACCTCGATCAAGTTGCCGTCCGGGTCGCGAAAGTACACCGAGAGTATCGGCCCGATCGCACCGGTTCTTTGCACCGGACCTTCGATGATTTCCACCCCGCATTCAAGCAAGTGCCGGGTCACTTCCGCCAGCGGCGTAGCCGCAATCAGGCAAACATCTGCAGAACCCGGGCCGGGCTTGGCGGCCTTGGGTTCGAATTCCCCGCCTTGCTGGTGCAGGTTGATCTTTGCCGCACCGAAATGGAGCGACCGGCGGTCATCGCCGAAGGTTCGCGCATCCATGCCGAGCACGCGCGAGTAAAACGCGCAAGTCACGTCGATGTCCTTGACTGTCAGAACGAAATGATCGAGGCGATCGATCCGGATGGGCATTCGCTACAGCCAGCGCATCATGCCCATCTCGAAAGGATGGGTCAGCAGTTCGTGATGCGGATACATGCGAATCCGGTATCCGAGCTTGCCGCAGTGCTCGGGGCTCAGTTCCAGCACGAAGCGATGTTCGCCCTTCTCGGTGCGCACCCCCTCCGACTGGAACTGGTAGCAGGTCGCCTGCGCTTCGTTGTCGCGGCTCAACTGTTTGGCGATCAGGAGTTCGACTTTCACGTCCTCCGGCTTCAGGCCGTCGAGATCCACACCGACTTCGAAACGCACGTTGTCGCCGAAGGCGACGCGTTTCTTCGGCGCGTCCAGGCGGCGCATGCCGACCTTGAGCCAGGAACTGCGCACATGCCTCTTCCACTCGGCAAGCCGGCGCGCCGCCTCGAAGTTCGAATCGGCATAGCGCCGGCCCTGGCGGGTGGCGGGAAGATAGAATTTCGCCAGGTACTCGCTCAACATGCGCGTGGACGAAAATCGCGGCAGCAGCGTGGCGATGGATCGCTTCGCCATGCGCAGCCACTCGGCCGAATAGCCCATGTCACCGCGCCGGTAGTACATTGGAATCACGTGGTCCTGCAGCAACTCGTAGAGGGTCCGGCTTTCCTCGAAATTGCGGCGCGCCTGGTCCAGGCTTTCCGACACCGGCTTGATCGCCCAACCGTTCTTGCCGTCGTAACCCTCGTCCCACCAGCCGTCGAGCACCGAGAGGTTGAGCACGCCGTTCATTCCCGCCTTCATGCCGGAAGTGCCGCTCGCCTCCAGCGGATACACCGGGTTGTTCAGCCACACGTCGACCCCGGAAACCAGTCGCCGCGCCAGCCGCAGGTCGTAGTCCTCGATCAGCAGGATTTTGCCCTCGAAGTCCGGCAGGCGCGCCATCTGCGTGAGCCGGCGGATGATGTCCTGGCCGGGCACGTCGTCCGGATGCGCCTTGCCGGCGAAGATGAACAGGACCGGGCGTTTTTCGTCGCCGAGGATCTGGCGCAGCCAGTCGAGATCCTCGAACAGCAGCGCCGCGCGCTTATACGTAGCAAAGCGGCGCGCGAAGCCGATGGTGAGCACGTTCGGATTGACCGGATCGGCGCAGTGCAGCAGGCGGTCAAGATGGGCCTCGGACCCACGGTTGCGGAAGTGCTGGCGCGACACCCGGTAGCACACCAGGTGCAGCATTTGCGCTTTCAGGGACTGGCGCACGCTCCAGAACAGATGGTCCGGCATGTCGTCGATGCGCTGCCAGAACGCCTGGTTGTTGGCATGGTGAGACCAGTCGAAGCCGAGAAACTTGTCGAACTGGTCTGACCATTCCGGCGCCAGGAAAGTGGGCACATGCACGCCGTTGGTGACGTAGGAAAGCGGATTCTCCTCCGGCGCCACTTCCGGCCACAGCGGCGCGCAGATGCGCGCGGACACGCTGCCGTGAATGCGGCTGACGCCGTTCTGGAAACGCGATCCGCGGATCGCCAGCGCGGTCATGTTGAACTCCTGGTTGCCGTCAACGCGACCGAGCGCGAGCAGATCTTCTTCGCTCATGCCCAGTTCCTTGCGCAACCAGGAGAAATGGTCGCGCATCATGTCCGCGCTGAAGTGGTCATGGCCCGCGGGTACCGGAGTGTGGGTCGTGAACACCGTGTTGGCGGCGACCGCTTCGAGCGCGGCGTCGACAGTCAGTCCCTGGCCGGCCAGCATGCGCACGCGCTCGAGCACCAGGAATGCCGGGTGGCCCTCGTTGATGTGCCAGGCGGTCGGTTTCAGTCCCAGTTCCACGAGCGCACGCACGCCGCCGATGCCGAGAACGATTTCCTGCTCGATGCGCGCGGTCCGGTCGCCGCCGTAGAGGCGGTGAGTGATGTCGCGATCGTCGCCGGAGTTTTCGTCGAGGTCGGTATCGAGCAGGTACAGCGTTACGTGCCCCACCTTTGCCTGCCAGACTTTCACCTGCACGACGCGCCCCGGCAGATCGACCTTGACCCTTACCTCGGCGCCGTCATCGCGCAACACCGGCGACACCGGCAGGTCCTCGAAATCGGAATCGGAGTAAAGCGCGTTCTGGTTGCCTTCCGTGTCGATGGTCTGGTGGAAATAGCCCTGGCGATAGAGCAGGCCCACGCCGATGAAGGGCAGACGCATATCGCTTGCCGACTTGCAATGATCGCCGGCGAGAATGCCCAGTCCCCCGGAGTAGATCGGCAGACTCTCGTGGAATCCGAATTCAGCGCAGAAGTACGCGACCAGATCGCTCTGGCGCAGCCACTCGGAGCCGTCCCTGCGCATGGGCTCGCCGTGGTAGGTATCGAACTCGGAGAGCACGCGGTTGTAATTGCCGAGGAATACGGGGTCGTCGGCGGCATCCACCAGTTTCTGCTCGTCGACCCGCTTCAGGAAAGCCTTCGGGTTGTGACCGACTTCATCCCAGAGCAGGGTGTCGAGGCGAGAGAACAGCAACCGCGTCTGCCGGTCCCAACTGTAGCAGAGGTTGTTGGCGAGCTCCTCCAGCCGGGCGAGACGGCGCGGCAGCTTGGCGTTGACTTCGAGGGTGAACGTCGTGCCTTGTGGCATGGTTGAACCGGGTCAGCAATCAGTCTGCGGGATTATGAGGAAAAGACGCGCTTTGGGGAAACGGCGGGCCGGCGCCGGATCGGTGCGCCGGGCTAGAGTACGTATCGCGCCAGATCTTCGCTCTGCGCCAGATCCTTGAGCCGCGCGTCCACGCGGGCGGCGTCGATGACGATTTTCTGCCCCTGATGGCGGTCGGCTTCGAATGATACGTCCTCGAGCAATTTCTCCATTACGGTGTAGAGCCGGCGCGCGCCGATGTTCTCGGTTTTTTCGTTAACCTGCCAGGCGATCTCGGCCAGCCGTCGGATACCCTCCTGCCGAAATTCGAGCTGGACCCCTTCGGTTTCGAGCAGCGCCTGGTATTGTTGCGTGAGACAGGCATCGGTCGCGGTCAGGATCCTCTCGAAGTCTTCCACCGAAAGGCTGCCGAGCTCGACACGGATCGGAAAGCGGCCCTGCAGTTCCGGGATCAGATCGGACGGCCGGGACAGATGGAACGAGCCGCTGCCGATGAACAGGATGTGGTCGGTCTTGATCATGCCGTACTTGGTCGAAACCGTGGTGCCCTCCACCAGCGGCAGCAAGTCGCGCTGCACGCCGTGGCGCGACACCTCTGCGCCCAAGGTCTCCTGGCGGCTGGTGATCTTGTCGATCTCGTCGAGAAAGACGATGCCGTTCTGCTCGACGTTGGTGAGAGCCTTGAGCTTGAGTTCCTCGTCGTTGACCAGCTTGGCCGCCTCTTCCTCGGCCAGCAACTGCATTGCCTCGCGGATCTTGAGCTTGCGGGTCTTGCGACGCGTTCCGCCGAGGTTCTGGAACATGCTCTGAATCTGCGAAGTCAGGTCCTCCATTCCGGGAGGCGCGAGGAATTCCATCTGGGCGTGCATCGTCGCGACTTCGATCTCGACCTCCTTGTCGTCGAGCTCGCCTTCACGCAGCTTCTTGCGGAATTTCTGCCTGGTCGCGCTGTCGCGGTCTTCCTGTTCGGCCTGGAAGCCGATCTCCCGCGCCGGCGGCAGCAGTACGTCGAGGATGCGCTCCTCGGCCTGGTCTTCCGCTCGCTGGCGCACCTTGCGTGTCTCCTGCTCGCGCGTCTGCTTGATCGCGGTCTCCACCAGGTCGCGGATGATCGAATCCACATCCTTGCCGACGTATCCTACCTCGGTGAACTTGGTGGCCTCTACTTTGATGAAAGGCGCCTCCGCGAGCTTGGCCAGCCGCCGCGCGATCTCGGTCTTGCCCACGCCGGTGGGCCCGATCATCAGGATGTTCTTGGGCGTGATCTCCTGGCGCAATGGCTCGGCCACCTGCTGGCGCCGCCAGCGGTTGCGCAGCGCGATCGCGACGGCGCGCTTGGCGGCGTCCTGGCCGATGATGTGTTTATCCAGTTCGTGGACGATTTCTTGGGGGGTCAAGTGGGACATGGCAAAGTCTGTGACAAGTGACAAGTGATAAGTGATAAGTGACAGGTGACGCGTGACAAGCGACGAAACCAGCAACCCGTGATGATTTACTCGTCACTCGTCACTCGTCACTCGTCACCGGTCACTCGTCACTCCAGAACTTCAATCACATGATTCTGGTTGGTGTAGATGCAGATATCGCCGGCGATGGTCAGCGATCTCTTGACGATGTCCTGCGGCGACAGTTCGGTATTCTCGAGCAGCGCGCGGGCGGCGGCCTGGGCGTAGGGGCCGCCGCTGCCGATTGCCACCCGTCCCAGCTCCGGTTCGACCACGTCGCCGTTGCCGGTAACGATCAGCGAGGTTTCGCGGTCCGCCACCGCCAGCATCGCTTCGAGCCGGCGCAGGATGCGGTCGCTGCGCCAGTCCTTGGCGAGCTCCACCGCAGAACGCAGCAGATTGCCCTGGTGCTTTTCCAGCTTCGCCTCGAAGCGCTCGAACAACGTGAACGCGTCTGCCGTGCCGCCGGCGAAACCGGCGAGGATGCGCTCCTGGAAAAGGCGCCGGACCTTGCGCGCGCTGGCCTTGATAACGACATTGCCAAAGGTCACCTGTCCGTCGCCTCCGAGTGCGACGCGGCTTCCGCGGCGCACCGACACGATCGTCGTGCCGTGAATGTTGTCACTCATGAGGATCTGGACCGGAAGGTGTGAAGGCGGCTGCGCGGGAGGCCTGGCAATAACGGCAAGATAGTGATTGTACTGGAGACTATCAAGCTGCGGCCGCGGCCGGCCGGCCGCGCTCGGCTGCGGAAAACGCGATTCCCACCACCGCCATGGCCCAGACGATGATCGCGCCGGTGGGCAGATCGAACACGATCGATGCGATCAACCCGAAAAGATATCCCAGCGCGCCGACAGAGTAGGCCTTGGCCAGGCGCAGTCGCGTGGCATTGCGCGAGGCGAGAGCCGGGATGATGAGGCTGCTGAACACAAGATAGATGCCGACCATCTGCACCGACGCGGTCACCGCAAGGCCGAACAGAAGGTAGAAACCGACGCGGCCGAGCCGGGCCATGCCGATGCCGAACCACGCGGCGAGGATGATTGCGGTCAATGCGGCAACGACTGCAAGTTGATGATGGCCGACCCAGAGAATCTGTCCAACCAGCATGTCCTTCAGGTACTCGCCGGCATGCGGGTTTCCCGCCAGCAACAGGATTTCGAGCGTTGCCGCCAGCACGAATACCGAGCCGATGATCGCTTCCTGGACGGCAGGCCAGCGCTTCTCCGTCCAGGTGAGGAACAACGCACCCAATAGCGCGGCGCCAAGTGCCGCGGCCTGCACCGCGTAGGCCTGTTCCTCCAGTCCAAAAAAATGGGCGGCGATGACACCGACACCGGCGATCTGCGCGATCGCAATGTCGATGAAAACGATGCCCCGATTCAGCACCTGGATTCCCAGCGGCACATGGGTGGCGGTCACCAGCAATCCGGCGAGAAATGCGGGAAGCAGAATGCTGAATTCGAGGTTGGGCATGTTATTTCCTCGCTTTCTTCAACCTCGTGATCGTGTCTTCGAACAGGCCGAAAAGATCTTTTGCTGCGGCCGTCCCGCCCACCGTATAGGGAAGTTCCACGACCTGAAGCCCGGTTTTCTCGGACAACCAATCGGGCGCTTTGGGTTCCTGGTAAGCGGAGCGCGTTATAGCGTCCGCCGCTCCGCCCTGTAAGCGCCCGACCAACTCCGAAAGATGACCGGCGCTGGGCGGTATCCCCGGTTTGGGTTCGATATTCATGACTTCGACAAGGCCGAGCCAATGGATCAGATACACCGTGTCCTTGTGGTAGGGAACGATGCGCATACCCTTAAGCGGCGCGGCTTCTTTCTCCCAGCGCGCGGTTGCCTGCTGCCAGCGGGCCTGAAAATCCTTGCCGCGCGCTTCATAGTGAGCAGCATTGGCGGGGTCGAGCTTCTGCAGTTGTTGCGTCAATATTGCGGCAATCTTCGCGATGTTGTGCGGATCGAGCTGGACGTGCGGGTTGCCCGCTGGATGGACGTCGCCTTCTGCGCGGTCGAGCCTGGTTGGAATTTCCAGCCGGTCCACCAGATCGGAGGCGAAGATGAACCCTGGCTGACCGGGCTGGACTTTCTTGTTTCCCGCAGCCTGTAGTAACACCGGCAGCCAACCGATTTCGAGGTCCGCACCGGTGCAGATCGCCAGATCGGCGCTGCGCATCCGCGCCACCAGACTCGGCCGCGCCTCGATTCTGTGGGGGTTCTGCAAGGCGGTGGAGGCCTGGTACACCGAGACCTTGTCGCCGCCGAGCTCGCTCGCCAGCGATGCCCATTCGGGCACGCAGGCGAAAATATTCACCGCGGCAGAGGCCGACGAACCTCCGAGCAGCACCAATACAGTCGCAACGCATGTCAGACACTTGTTCATTTGCGTTTTCCTTTCACGATGGGCGTGTTCGCTCAGAACTTGTGAGCGCCGTGCGCGCCCAGGCTCATGACGTATTGCAGGAAGATTTGGTTATCGGCTTCATTGAACCTGGCCTCGTCGCGCGCGAACTGCAGCCGGAAGCGCGAAAACTCCGACGGTGAGAAGTCGACCATCGCGGTGGTGCGTTTCGGATCGTTCTCCGCTAACAGCGGGAAGTCTGCCGCAGTCAGCGCTCCACTATTGACCAGACCGATGTCGGTGTTGCCGCTGTCCAGTTCCTCGTAGCGCAGCCCCACGCGCCAGCGCGGCATGAATTGATAGGCGCCCTGCACGTACCAACCCGACTGGCTGGAGCGATAGCCACCGCTTGTACCGGCCGCCGGCTGGCCGGAGACGCCCGCTGTATCGAATGCAAGATCACCGTCTTCCTTGCGGTGAAGGTATTCGGCCTGGAACTTGAAGTTGCGCTCTACCGTATTGCCGTTCGGCGCCCACTTCCAGACGATGTCCACCCCCCACATCTTGCTGTCGCCGGTGAATGCGTTGGTGACCGTGTTGCCCAGGGAATCCAGGTCGTCATACGTCCGATCCTGCGCATACGTGGACCGGTAGGACGCCCCAAACCGGTAGCTGTTGCTGACGCCGACATCGTCGCCGACATGCGCGAAGATCATGCCGGAGTTGACGCCATTCTTGTTGCGCTCCGAGCCCGGGAAGTTCTCGCCGCGTCCCGTTTCCAATCCGAATTCCAGGAAAACCGGCGTCGGCGCGAGCCAGCGTGCCTGCAGCCCCTCTTCCTGCAGTTGCCCGCCGAAAAATGCCTGGTATACCAGCGGCACGTCGACGAAGTCCCAGGCGTGGGCATGTATTTCATTGAGATAACCGAACCCGGACAGGAAGCGGCCGAATTTCAGCGTGGCGCCGGGAAGGGAGCCGATGTTCTGGACATAGGCCTCCTCGACTTCGACCTCGTTCTCCGGGGTGACTGCCATGACGAAGAAGCCGGAGAAATAGGGATCGATGTTGGCCGACACGGTGAGTTCGGATTCGCCGATATTGAAGCTGCGATTGCCGGGACCGATTTCGTCCCCGCCGGGAATGAAGCCGCCGATCTGGTAGGTTTCCGGGTCCTGCTGCAGGTTGTTGAACTGCCCCTCCAGGATCAACGAGATCGCAGGATTGAAGGCGTTCGCTGACGCGGGCGCGGATTGAGCGGGTTCTGCGGGCTTTGCCGTGCCGGCGCCTTGCTCAGCTTTTTCCACGCGCTGCTCGAGCTGGCGGACACGCGTTTCGTATTCGTCCTTGATGGTTTCAACTTCTTCCCGGATTTTCTTGATCTCCGCGTCGTCGGCGGCGAACGCCGACGCGGGTACGACAAAGACGGTGGCAACGGCCGCCGCCAGGACGTTCTTCCTGAACACGAATGTTTCTCCTCATTGCAAACCAATACTGCGCGACGCGATTTGGTCGCGCGCGGAATCTACTTGCTAGCCTAGAGGAGAACGGGAGGCGCGCGGCTGTGGAACGCGGCAACCTGGCGCGGGCGGAAAAAGTACCGGGCGCCGACAGGCTGCTCGAAGATCAGTTCAAGCGGAAGGAACGCTGCGCCACCGCCGGGCGCCGCGTGAGCCAGCTTCTCGAAACTGACGCACTTGCCGCACAGATTGGAGTGGGCGAGCTGTTCCTTCGCCGGCGGCGGCTTGCCCGCGTGAGAGACGCCGTGCGCGAGCGCGGCCTGCTGCACGGAGAGCAGCAGCAGCGTCAACAGACAGAAAAGGATGCGTCGCAGTTTCATATTGATCTGGAAGGAACGCCGGCAGTGTAGCGCCAACTTCCCCATTTCGCCAATAGACGCCGGCCGTAAGGCCGTGAATATCGTGAATTTCGTAAGTGCCGTGAATGCCGTTCTAAATCGATAGGGGGTTACGAGTCACGTATTCACGATAGTCACGACAGTCACGGCTCTTATGTATCGTCCATCGCCAGTTCCCGGGGCAGGTGGCTGACGTCTCCCCAGGAATCGACGGTCCAGACGCCGCCGCGGTGGCGCAGTACGTTGACCGACGCGTTGTAGATCGGAAAATTCCGACGCGCGTTGAGCGGCATTCCGGTGGCGTGGCGGTAGGCCGCGTCCAGTACGCCGCCATGGGTGACCAGCAGCAGCCGGCCGCCCGCGTGAGCCCACAGCAGTTCGTCGATCAGTCCGACTACCCGTTGTGAAAACACGCCGAGCGTTTCTCCGCCTTCAAGCGTCGCCTCCGCATTGCGTGCCTTGAACGCTCCCCAGGCGTGCGGTTGCCGGATTGCCGCTTCCTCGCCAGTCAATCCCTGCAGCACGCCCAAATGGCGTTCGCGCAGTCGGGCGTCGCGAATAATGGCCTGTTCGGGATGACGCACGATCGGACGTGCAGTCAGCAGCGCCCGTTCGAGATCGCTCGACAGGATGGAATCGAACGCTTCGCCACCCAGCCGCCGACCAATTGCCGCGGCCTGCGCCAGGCCGGTTGCGCTCAACGGAATATCAAGATGGCCCTGAATCCGGCCTGCGGCGTTCCATTCCGTTTCGCCGTGGCGAACCAGGGTCAGTATGGTTTCATTCATCGCGGCGGAAACTCCTGGTAACGCGGCAATGTGTCGGTGATATCGAACCATGGCGCCTTCGAGCCCACGAACACGTGCATCCCCGGCCTTACGCCCGGATCGTTGTCGAGGCATCCCAAAGGCAATCCGTAAACGTCCGGGCGGGAGTCGAAGCGACTGAGCAGCGGCGAACCGCAGCGACTGCAGAAGCCGCGATGATTGCCCGTCGAGGATTCAAACCAGGTAATCAGTTCCTCGCCGCTTACCCAGCGGAAATCCTTCGCACGGATTCCCGCGCGGGAACGGAACGCCGCGCCATGCGCCTTGCGGCACATCGAACAATGGCAGTTCAGCGCTCCTTCGAGGGGCCCACTGATTTCGTAGCGCACGCTCCCGCACAGGCAGCTTCCATTCAGCATGGCAAGACCTCCTCGTAACTCAGCCGACACGGCACAACAGCCCCTTCAGATACTCGCCTTCGGGAAAAGCCAGCGACACCGGATGATCGGGCGCGGCGTGGAACTGTCCGATCATCTGCGCATCGGCGCCCGCGTCCAGCGCTGCACCCGCGACGATCTTGCGGAACAGGTCTGCCGACACACCGCCCGAGCACGAAAACGTCGCCAGCAGGCCGCCGGAACGCAGCAGTTTGAATGCGAGCAGGTTGATGTCCTTGTAGCCACGTGCCGCGCCCTCCGCGGTTGCCGGTGTCGGCGCAAACTTTGGCGGATCGAGGATGATCAGGTCGAACTGCCGTCCCTGATCGCGCAGCTTTCGCAGCAACTGGAACACGTCGGCGTCGATCCATTCGCAGCGGTCCTCTGGCAAGTGGTTCATGCGCACGTGCTCCTGCGCGAGCTGCAGTGCATCCGCGGAGGAATCCACCGAGGCTACCCATTTCGCGCCGTTCGCCAGCGCGTGAACGGTGAAGGCGCCGGTGTAGCAGAAGCAATTCAACACATCCCGGCCAACCGCAAGCTTGCCGACGAAGTGCCGGTTGTCGCGCTGGTCGAGATAGAAGCCCGTCTTGTGGCCGCGCGCGATATCGACCCTGAATCTCGCGCCGTTCTCCAGGATTTCCACTTGCGGCGGGTCAAGCGTGCCGCGCACGACCCCGGTGCGGCTCTCAAGTCCTTCCAGTTCGAGCACGTCCGCATCGGAGCGCTCGTAAAGCGCACGCGCGCCGGTCAGTTCATCCAGTGCTGCCGTGATCGGGTCGCGCCAGCGATGGCAGCCGGCGCTCGAAATCTGCATCACTACCACGTCGGCGTAGCGGTCCGCGATCAGTCCCGGGAGGCCATCTGACTCGCCGTGGATCAGACGCACCGCCCCATCCGCTTCCGTATCGAGCAGCGCCTCGCGCATCTGCATCGCCGCCGCGATCCTTTCCCGAAAGAAGCCCGCGTCAATGCGCGTGTCCTCGCGCCAATCCCAAACGCGCGCCGAAATCTGCGACTCCGGGTTGTAGGCGGCGAGCGCAAGAAACCGCCCGTCCTGCGCGACGATGCGCACGGTGTCGCCCGCCGCGGGAGAGCCTTCCACGCGCGCGATCGCTCCGGAAAACACCCACGGATGCCGGCGCAGGAGAGACTTCTCCCTGCCTGGTTTCAGAATGACTTTATGCATACTTCAAAAAAAGAACCTTGAACCACGGAGGACACAGAGGACACGGAGGAAAACCAAAAACGAGGGAAAACAATTTGGGGTTAAGAGCGAGATGACTGTTCGTGACGCTCTGCCGCCAATGTCTGCTTTGGCCGGTCGTCCGCAAACTGGAGGTTTTAACTCTCGTATGTTTTTTCCCTTGTCCTTCCTCCGTGTCCTCTGTGTCCTCCGTGGTTCAAGGTTTAGATGGTTTTCGTTTTGCGCGAGGATGCGCGGCGTCGTAGACCTTCGCGAGATATTGAAAGTCGAGATGCGTGTACACCTGGGTGGTGGAGATGCTGGAATGGCCCAGCATTTCCTGCACCGCGCGCAGGTCGCCGCTGGATTGCAGCACGTGCGAGGCGAAGGAGTGGCGCAGCATGTGCGGATGAACGTGACCGGGAAGTCCCTGCTTGACGCTCCAGGTTTTCAGGCGTTGCTGGATGGCGCGCGGCGTGATGGCGCTGCCGTGCTGGCTTACGAACAATGCGGTCTCGTCCTGTTTCGCCAGCAACTCCCTCACTGCCATCCATGCTTTCAACGCCCGCAGTGCGTGGCTGCCGACCGGCACCACTCTGGTCTTGTTGCCCTTGCCGGTCACGCGCACGGTTGCATCCGCGAAGTTGACGTCGCCCAACTTGAGCGAGGTGAGTTCGGAAAGCCGCAGGCCCGAGGAGTAGAACATCTCGAAGATCGCCCGGTCGCGTACCGCCAGCCTGTCGTCGTCGGTAATGCTGACAAGGCGCGTGGCTTCGTCGGGCGACAGCGCCTTGGGCAGCGACTTCGGCGACTTGGGCGGCCGCACGCCGGTGCAAGGATTGCGGCTGAAACCGTGATCGCGCGCCAGATAGTTGAAGAAACCGCGCCAGGCGGACAACAGGCGTGCCAGCGATTTGCCGCCAAGCCCGCGCCCGTGCAGTTGGGCTACGAAGCGTCGGATCTGGTGAATCTGGAGTTCCGCGAGCGGCGTCGTGCCCGCCAGCTCGAGCAGCGCACGCACGTCGCGCGCGTACGCATCGGCGGTGTGGCGCGACAAACGCCGTTCCTGCCGCAACTGAGACAGGAAACCGGCAAGGTACGGATGTTCGGGCTCAGCGGCCTCTGGCGGGGACGGGGAAACGGTTGCGCCGGCCATTTACAGATATCTGCCCAGCCCGGTGCTGACCAGTTCACCGAGACGCTTCAGGTACAGCGTGCCCATTTCGGGGTAGAAGCGCTGCGGGTCTTCGCTGGCGAGTATCAACAGGCCGATCACTTTGTCCGCCCGTAGCGGCACGTAGGCAAACGACTTCACGATGGTTTCCGCCTCGCCGACCCACTGTACGGTTTCGAACATCGGTGTGCGGCTGCAATAGGGATGACTGAGGCTTTCGGCGAAAACCCGCACCTCCTGACTTGCCGGTCCGAACTCGGCGAGAGGCGGATGATCCGTTTCGCTCCAAAGGCGAATGCTCACGTGCGGCACGGCAAAGTCTTCGCGCAGGTTGTAGTAGATCACCCGCAGCATCGCCTCGAGATCCGGCGCCTTGATCAGCTCTATCGAGGCGCGGTGCACGCGCTCGCCGAGCGCATCGCTTTCCTCGCCGAATTGCACCAGTTCCCGCAGCTTCGCCTCGAGGACCTTGGTTTTCTCACGCAGGCTGACGATCTGCCGCTCGGAAAGCGGTATTGCCCCGCCGCCATGCGGGTGCAGAATTTGGATTTCCGCCAGCACTTCGGCATGTTCTTCGAAGAATTCCGGGTGATCCTGCAGGTAGCGGGCGACGTCTTCTGGACTCATTTCGGATCTTTCCCTACAGGATGATTTCACCTTCGTAAACGGTCTCAGCCGGCCCGGTCATCATCACCGGGTGGCCTTCCCCGTGCCACGCGATTTCGAGCTTGCCGCCGTGGGTCTGTACTTCCACCGGGGAGTCGAGCAGACCGCGCGGGATTCCCACCGCGACCGCGGCGCAGGCGCCGGTGCCGCAGGCGAGCGTTTCTCCGCTTGCGCGCTCGAAAACCCGCAGCCTGATGCGGTGCCGGTCGTCGATCTGCATGTAGCCCGCGTTCACCCTTTGCGGAAAACGCGGATGCTTTTCGATCAGTGGCCCCTCGGTCAGCACCGGCGCGGTTTCGACGTCAGCCACTACCTGCACCGCATGTGGATTGCCCATGGACACCGCGCCGATTTCTATCGACCTGCCGCCGACTTCAAGTGCATAGGTTAGCGCGCGGCGATCGGCCACGAACGGAATTTTTGCCGGCTCGAACTCCGGCGCCCCCATCGCGACCGTTACCCGCCCGTCTTTTTCCAGCCGCGGCTCGATCACGCCCGAGCCGGTCTCCACCCGGATCGCGGACTTGCCGGACAGTCTCTTGTCGTGCACGTAGCGCACGAAGCAGCGTGCGCCGTTGCCGCATTGATTCACCTCGCCGCCGTCGGCGTTGAAGATGCGGTAGTAGAAGTCGGTTTCGCGTGTGCGCGCCGGTTCGATCACCAGCAACTGGTCGAATCCGACCCCGAAGTTGCGATGCTCCAGCTTGCGGATGGTCTCCGGTTCCAGTCGCAGCGGTTGGCGCGTGGCATCGATGACCACGAAGTCGTTCCCGGCGCCCTGCATTTTGGTGAACTTGATTTTCACAATGCGTAAGGGGTAATGGGTGAGAGGTGATTAAGTGATTGAGTGATTGAGTGACTGGTTTCAATCACCTAATTACTGAATTACCAAATTACCGATTCTTGGCCTCACCCCTCACCCCTCACGACCTTTGCCATCACGTAATCGTCCATGTAGAAACCGCCGCCGATGTCTGTCTTGACCCTGTCCATCACTTCAAACCCGAGGTGCCGGTATGCCGCTATCGAGTCGAAGTTGTTCCTGTTGACCTGCAGGTACATCTGATCGCAGCCCTGGGCGCGAGCGGCCTGCTCGACGTGACGGACCAGCGCCGCTCCACAACCCCTGCCGCGGAACAGCCCGTGCACGTATAGTCTGTCGAGCTTCACCACGCGCCGCGCGCCGTCTGCCTCGTAAGCGGCGAATCCGCCGAGTTCGCTATTCACCAGCAGTTTGACCCACCGCGCCGCACCGCTCTCGATCTCGGCGCGAATCGCATCAGGTGAGTAGCGCTGCTCGAGCATGTATTCTATCTGCTTGACCGTGATGATACCGGGATAGTGCTGATGCCAGATTTCGCGCACCAGCGCGCTGAGCGGTTCGATGTCCGCAACTGCGAGCGGAGAAATGCGGCAGTCGTCCGGCACCACGGGCATCACGATCCGGAAACGCCGGAGCCGTTCCGGGCGCGTTGGTTCATCTCAATAGATCCTCGGTTCGCCTTCCGGGCGCGTCTTGAACCGCTTGTGCACCCAGTAATACTGCTCGGGCATCTCCAGGACCCGCTCTTCGATGAACGCATTCATGCGGCGCGTGTCGGCCTCCACGCTCTCGCCAGGGAAGTTTTCCAGTGCTGGATGGATCCGGATTCGGTAACCCGTATACGGACGCTGCGAGATCACCACCGGTACAACTGCGGCACCGGTCAACGCGGCAACCCGGGACAGAGCGGTGATCGTCGCCGCCGGGACGCCGAAAAACGGGACGAAGATCGATCCTCGCGGACCAAAGTCCATGTCGGGAAGAAAGAAGAACGGCAGCCCTTCCTTCAACCCCCTGATCACCGGCCTGATCCCATCTTGGCGCGAAACCAGCCGGATCGGACGAAAACGGGCGCGCCTGCCGACCAGGAAGCGGTTGAACACCGGGTTCTTTTGCTGGCTGTACATCGACACTGCGTCGTGTTCGATGGAAAGCCGGATGGCGAGTATGTCGACGCCGACGAAGTGCGGCGCGAATATGATCACCGGCATGTCCTTGTAGCGGTCGAAATGCTCCCAGCCCTCGATCGTCGCCAGCCTGCGCACTCGCTCGGCGCCGGACCACCACGCGATCGTGTTTTCCGCGAGCGCGCGCCCCAGTGCCGCGAAGTGGCGGCGCCGAAGCTGCCGGCGTTCGGGTTCCGGCAAGTCCGGAAAGCACAGGCGAAGATTGGTTTCCACCACGTCGCGACGCTCGCGCGCCAGCCGCATCAGCAGTAGCCCCATTCCCGTTCCGGCCGCGGCGAGCAATCGGGTCGGAAGAAAATGCAGCAACCAGAGCAGGCCGAACGAGCATCTAACGAGCACGCCGCGCTCCCGAAAAAGAATGCCTCAGTTCAATAATGTCCTTCCTTCCGCCTTCATCCTTCCGCCCTCATCCTCGGCGCCTCCACGCCGGCCGGCGCCTTATAACGGTTATAGCTCCACAGGTACTGCGCGGGGCAGCGTCTGACCCGCTGCTCGATCGCTGCATTGAGGCGACGCGCGCCCTGTCGGCCCGACAGGTCATCTTCCACGAGCGTGAAATCGAGCGAATAACCGCGGCCATTCGGCAGCCGTTCCGCGGCGGTCATGATGACTGTTGCGCCGGTGGCTTCGACGAGCCGCCCAACCAGGGTCATTGTAAACGCAGGACGCCCGAAGAATTCCGCCCACGCGCCTTCGCCGACACCGGGCACCTGATCGGGCAGGATGCCGATCGCTTCGTTGCGCCTGAGGGCTTTGAGTAGCCGGCGCACGCCGATGAGGCTGACCGGTGCCAGTAGCACGCTGTCGCGGCCGCGCCCGACTTCGATGAGCGGCTGCAAACTTCGTATCTTCGGCGGCCGGTACAGCACCGTGATCGGATTGCGTTGTGCCAGCCACAAGGCGGCAATGTCGAAACAGCCGACATGCGGCGTCAGGTAGATGATCCCCTTGCCGCGTCGTTCCGCTTCCTCGACCAGCGATAGCGACTGAACGGAGACGACCAACTTGCGCGCTTCAGACGCCGGACGGAACCACACGGGCATCAGCTCGATTCCAGCCTTGCCGGATTCGGCAATGTTCTCGTAGAGCAGGCGCCGGTACTCGGCTTCATCGCGCCAGACGCCGCTGTGCAGCAGATTCTCGCGCAGACGCGCAGCGTACGAGGGAGAGAGGAGATAGACGATCCAACCGATAGCGGCGCCTATCGAGTGAATCCAGGACAGCGGCACTCTGGCAAACAGCCGCATCAAACCTATGAGCATGAACTTATTCGGTTTTCCGCTTTGTTCTTTTGGCGCGTTTTTGCTATCCTGACCAACTTCCCGGATCGAATGCAAGGTTTACGAATGAGCGACTTCCTGTTTACGTCCGAGTCGGTATCAGAAGGTCATCCCGACAAAGTAGCCGATCAGATTTCCGATGCGGTTCTGGATGCCATCTTAACCCAGGACAAGTACGCCCGCGTTGCGGCGGAGACGATGGTCAATACCGGTCTGGTGGTGATGGCCGGCGAGATCACCACCAATGCCGTCGTGGATTTTCAGCAGGTTGCGCGCAACACCATCAAGCGTATCGGCTACGACAACACCGACTACGGCATCGACTACAAGGGATGCGCGGTGCTTGTGGCGTACGACAAACAAAGCCCCGACATCAAGCAGGGCGTGGACAAGGCCCATGACGATCCGCTCAATCAGGGGGCCGGCGACCAGGGCCTGATGTTCGGGTACGCCTGCGACGAAACCCCGGTGCTGATGCCCGCGCCGATCTACTACGCGCACCGACTGGTCGAACGCCAAGCGGAACTACGCCGTGACGGCCGCCTGCCGTGGCTGCGTCCCGACGCCAAGAGTCAGATCACGATCCGCTACGTCGACGGCCGTCCACACAGCGTCGACACGGTGGTACTTTCCAGCCAGCATGCGCCGGAAATGAGCCTCGGCAATAAGATGAAGCCGGAATTCGAGGAGGCAGTGCGTGAGGAGATCATTAATAAGGTGCTGCCGAAGAAGTGGTTGACCAAGGACACCAAATACTTGATCAATCCCACCGGGCGTTTCGTGGTTGGCGGACCGCAGGGGGATTGCGGACTGACCGGCCGCAAGATCATCGTCGACACGTACGGCGGTGCCGCCCATCACGGCGGCGGCGCCTTTTCCGGGAAGGATCCCTCCAAAGTAGACCGCTCGGCCGCGTACGCGGCGCGTTACGTCGCCAAGAACATCGTTTCGGCGGGCCTGGCGAGCAAATGCGAAGTTCAGGTGTCCTACGCGATAGGCGTGGCGCAACCTACCAGCGTGATGGTCACCACTTTCGGTACCGGGAAAATTTCCGACGAGAGGATCGGCCAATTGATCGCCAAGCATTTCGACCTGCGTCCCAGGGGGATCATCCAAATGCTCGATCTGCTGCGCCCGATCTACGAAAAGACCGCCGCCTACGGCCACTTTGGCCGCGACGAGCCGGAATTTACCTGGGAAAACCTGGACAAAGTGCAAGCCCTGAAAGCGGATGCGGGGCTGAAACAGACTGCAGCGGCCTGACGGCCGCATCAGGAGCGTTGACGCAGCAGCTTCAGCTCCAAGTGTTCCCTTGAGTGTTTCACCTTAAGGGCACAGAGAGAGAAACAGAGGACACAGAGAAGGGCTGGAACGGGATTCATCAGAAGGGGATCGCACAATGTGATCCCTTTTGCTTGTGCGCCCAGCATGGGCGCGATCTTGGAGGTGTAAGTCCTCCCGTAAGCTGACCACAGCGAACGAAGCGAAGTGCAACTGCGTGAGGGCGACCGAGCGTGGGAAGGAAGCACGGAGCGAAACCGCGAGCCGATGGACA
>CAYNFN010000338.1:0-6972 GCA_964396485.1 uncultured Alcaligenaceae bacterium | reverse complement strand
ACGGCGTCAACGATGCACCGGTGCTGGCGCAGGCGCAAGTGTCGGTGGCGATGGGTGGCGGCGCTGCTTTGGCACAGGGCGCAGCCGACATGGTGCTGGTTTCCGCAAGGCTCGCGGATCTCGCGCGCGGCATTGCTGCTGCGAAAAAGGCGCTGCGCATCGTTCGGCAAAATCTCTCCTGGGCTTTTGCCTATAACATCGTCGTGCTTCCGCTCGCTGTAGCCGGTTACGTCACGCCGTGGATGGCCGCGATCGGGATGTCTCTGAGTTCTTTGCTCGTCGTGCTTAATGCGCTTCGCGCGAGGCACGAGGTACGAGGAGTGAGGTGCGAGGTACGAGGAGTGAGGTGCGAGGTACGAGGAGTGAGGTGCGAGGTACGAGGAATGAAGCGCCAGGTGCAAGGCATGAGGCGCAAGAAAAATGCCGGAAACGCTTACTATTCTCGCACCTCGAACCTCATCCCTCGCACCTGATTTTCAGAATGGAAATTCTTTACCTCCTCATCCCGTTGTCGGTCGTGCTGGTGTTCCTGATCGGCGGAATTTTCTGGTGGTCGGTCAGAAGCGGGCAGTTCGACGACCTGGAAGGTCCGGCGCATCGGATACTGGATGATGACGACACGCCTGAAGGGCGGTGATTGAGTGATTGGGTGATTAGGTGACTAAGTGATTCAGTGGTCATGGGTTAGTGTCCCCATCGGGGATGGTGAAACCCCTCGCCTTCAGGCGAAGAATGATCTGGCGAAATGCACGCGTAGTGTGCATGAGGCCATTTTTTTTGCCTCTCCCTCCGGGAGAGGCCGCCACCTAGTGGCGGGTGAGGGCAAGTGATATATCAGGAAGCGTATTTCCCTCATCCCCGACCCTTCTCCCGGAGGGAGAAGGGAGTGCTTGTTAATGCCGGCTTCAAGCCGGCAAGATTTTGAAGCCACCGGCTTGCAGCCGGTGGTAATTCAATTGCAGTTACTCAATCTCTTAATCTCTTAATCACTCAATCACTCGATCAACTGATCCTCAAGAACTCGACATCGAATGGCCACGACTCTCCCAAGCGCTTCGCAACATGCCTCGTTCGGCCTGACGGAGGTCGAGGCGAAGCGCCGGATGGCGCAGCACGGAGCCAACGAGCTGCCGCGAAGCAAGCGGCGGGACGTGCTGCGGATCGCGCTGGAAGTCGTGCGCGAACCGATGCTGCTGCTGCTGGTCGCTGGCGGCACAATTTACCTTGCCATCGGCGATCTTCACGAAGCGCTGATCCTGCTGGTGTCCGTGTTCGTAGTGATGGGCATCACCATCTATCAGGAACGCAAGACCGAGCGCGCGCTGGAGGCGCTGCGCGATCTGTCCAGTCCACGCGCACTGGTGGTGCGCGGAGGCGTGGAAAAGCGCATCGCCGGCCGCGAGGTCGTGCCCGGTGATCTGGTGCTGCTGCACGAAGGCGATCGCGTGCCGGCCGACGGCGTGTTGGTCGAGTGCAACGAGTTCAGCGCCGACGAGTCCCTTCTTACCGGGGAGTCGTTGCCGGTCTCCAAACGAACAGCGACCTCGGAAGAACGCGAGATGGCGATTCCGGGCGGTGATGCGCAGCCGTTCGTGTTCTCCGGCGCTCTGGTGGTGCAGGGGTACGGAAAGGCCCTCATTCTGGCGACCGGTGCGCAGACGCAGATCGGCCGCATCGGCAAGGCGCTCGAGAAGCTGGAAGTTCAGGACACACCGCTACAGATCCAGACGGCGCGCGTCGTGCGGATTTTCGCCGCGATCGGGCTGCTGCTGTGTTTTGCCGTAGTAGTGCTCTACGGGACGTTGCGCGGCGACTGGCTGGCGGGATTGCTGGCCGGCATCACGCTGGCGATGGCGGTGCTGCCGGAGGAGTTCCCGGTGGTGCTTACGGTTTTCCTCGCACTCGGCGCCTGGCGCATTTCCCAGAAAAAGGTTCTGACCCGGCGCATGCCGGCGATTGAGACGCTTGGCTCGGCGACCGTGCTGTGCGTGGACAAGACCGGCACGCTCACCGAGAACCGCATGGCGGTGGCGGAACTCGCGGTCTCGGGCCACCATCACGATGCCGCGCGCGGTGCCTTGCCGGCGAACGTGCGGCCGGTCGCGCATTACGCTGCGCTGGCGTGCGAGCTCAATCCGTTTGATCCGATGGAGCGGGCGATCGTTGGCTACGCGGTCGAGCACGACGCCGAGACCGTGCGCATGCGCAGCCATTGGCGGCTGGTGAAGGAGTACGACCTCACGCGCGACTTGCTGGCGGTCACGCACTGCTGGCAGAGAGCGGACGGTGGCGAGGTCGTCGTCGCCGCCAAGGGGGCGCCCGAGGCGATCGCGAAACTGTGCAAGGCGGATCCGGCGCTGCAGACCAGCATTCTGCAGCAGACCGCGCATATCGCATCGCGCGGACGCAGGGTGCTCGGTGTGGCGGAGGCGCGTTTTCACGGCGGCGAGTTTCCCGCCCGGCCCGCGGGATTTTCGTTCAAGTTTCTCGGACTCATTGCACTCGCGGACCCCCTCCGGCCGACGGTGCCGCAGGCAGTCAAGGAGTGCTACGACGCCGGCATCCGGGTGGTGATGATCACCGGGGACTACCCGGGAACGGCACAGTCGATTGCCGACGAAATCGGATTGAAGTCCCCCGGCGGGGTGCTGACCGGCGCGCAGCTCGAGCGCTTGAGTGCTGCGCAGTTGCGCACGCGCGTGGCCGAGGTCAGCATCTTCGCGCGGGTGGTTCCGGAACAGAAGTTGGCCCTTGTCGAGGCGCTCAAAGCCAACGGCGAAATCGTCGCCATGACCGGCGACGGCGTCAACGACGCTCCGGCGCTCAAAGCCGCACACATCGGCGTGGCCATGGGCGGACGCGGCACCGATGTGGCGCGCGAGGCCGCGTCGCTGGTGCTGCTGGAAGACGACTTCAAGGCCATCGTCGAGACCGTACGGTTGGGGCGGCGAATCTACAACAATATCCGCCACGCGATGAGCTATCTGATCGCCGTGCACGTGCCAACCGCGGGCATGGCGCTGCTGCCATTGCTGTTCGGCTGGCCGCTGGTGTTTGCGCCGGTGCACATCGTGTTCCTGGAGTTCGTGATCGATCCGGCGTGCTCGATCGCATTCGAAGCCGAACCGGCGCACCCGTCGACCATGCGGCGGCCACCGCGCAATCCGAAGGAACCGTTGCTGGGAGGCCGTTTGCTCCGGTATTCGTTCTTGCAGGGGATGGCCGTGCTGATCGCGGTGGCGGTGCTGTATTTCCTGGTGCTCGACCATGGATTCACCGAGGAGCGTGCGCGAGCGATGGCCTTCACCGCTCTGGTGTTGGGAAACGCCGCGCTGATACTTTCTAATCGTTCTGAGACGCGCAGCGTTTTCGCCACCCTGCGCATGCCCAATCGCGCGCTATGGTGGGTGGTGGGCGGAGCGATTGGAGGGCTGGCCGTGGCGCTCTATCTGCCGGCGATGCAGACCATCTTCAGGTTCGAGGCCCTGGCATGGTCGGACCTGCTCCTATGCATGCTGGCCGCATCGGTCGGAATGCTATGGTCGGAGTTCGTAAAGCTCATTCCGCGATTGCGCGCGGCGTAATCCGCCGGCGCGAGGGGCGAGAGGCTAGAGGCTCAAAGCGGGAAGGTTTGCACCCTTCACTCATTCACTCATTCACCCTTCACCCTTCACGCCTCTCGCTTCACGTCTAGTAATTGAAAATCAGCGTCAGCCAGAACTTGCGCGTGTCAAATTTTCCGGAAGCCGCGTCACCGGCCTGGTAATCGGCGTACTCCAGCTTGCCGGTGAGCTTCTGCATCAGCGGGTACGAGACGCCGACGTCGAACTCGTCTCCGAAGTCGATGCTCCCGAAATCGGAATTGAATATGTGGTACTCGGCGAGCAATTGCGCTTTTTCGATCTTGGCGTTGGCGCTCACGAAGGTGTCGCGAATGCCTTGCCTTGGCGTGGTCAGGAACTGATCCGCCCAGCCCTGGAACAGGTGGTTGGTCGCGAGCGGAAACTGGAAGGCATAGAGCCCCTCGTTGCTGCCGAGCACTTCCTGGTCGACTCGTAGGGAAAGGTCGTGCCACTGGCCGCCAATGCCAAGCCGGGAGTAGGTGGCGTCGATCCGGGAGTCGCCGCTGGAATAGTCGGCCTGTTTCGCATACTCCGCCGTGTAGAGGATTTTCCAGTCGGCGTTCAGCGGATGCGCCCCATCGGCACGAACGCCGACGCTCTGGTTTGAGGTGTCTGTTGGCGCGGGACCGGAAAAGCCGGCGGCGGCAATCGCGTCGGGCTGGTCCTGGAAGTAGCCATAGCCGACCAGCGTCTCGGACGGGGAGAGCGTGTAGCGCGCGTTCAGCAACAGGGTGTCGGTATCGTGCTGTCGGGTGTCGACGGTCTTCACCCGGCCCAGATAGCCGGCGTAGAGGCGGGTGTTCGGCAGGCTCTTGTTCTCCACGGTGACGCCGTTGAACACCTGCATCACCTGGCGGAACTCGACGTTGCCGACGAAGCGCACGTTGTCGAGCTTGATCGACTGCCGCCCGGCGCGGATGTTGGTGGCGGCCAAGCCGGCCCAGTCGAGGTACAACTGGTTGATGTCGGTGTTGTCGGGGTCAGCGACCACGGGATACTGCGTTTTCCCGTTTTGTCCGTCGTTGTAGTCATCGTTCAGCCTGCCGACGTCGATCAGCTCGATCGTGGCCGAGAGTGCGTTCCATGCGCCGGTCTTCCAGCCCGCCAGTGTGCGCACCGTGAAGGCGTTGGCCTTATCGGGCCTTCCGTCCTGATCAACGAATTCGTAGCGTGGCCGCAAATTGAGGATCGGTTTGCCGGGGAATATTCCCTCACCAAGGACGGCGTCCTCCGCAGTCAAGGCGGTGCCCGACGTGGCGGCAAGGAAGCCCAGTATCCAAAGAAAAATTCGACGGGTCATGTTGTGCTCGGTTCCAGTTGGCCCGAACGTGGCCATCTCGTGAGGCTTACGGGAATGGGACGCCAGGGGACGCCAGTGTCAGGTTTGCGATATTGCGATTTGACGCAGCCGTTGTGAATCAACGAAGAGCACGAGAGGATCCGGCGTAACGATATGCCGCCGTCACCAGCGCGATCAACAGCAGTGCGGCAAGCAGATTGTGGGCCAGCGCCGCGGCCAGCGGGTAATCGAAGCGGGTCGAGACCCACCCGGTCATCGCCTGTGCGACGGCCAGCGTGAAGGCGGCGACGCCGACGCCGCGACCGCTTCCCCGTGCACCGGGGTGCAGCGCCAGCACGCCCGTCAGCAACAGCACCAGCAGGCCGGAAGCCAAGTGCGCGGAGGCGAGCAACTCCCCGCTTCCAGCGCGAAGCGCGGGGACCGCGTGACTGCCGCTGACCAGCGCACCCAGGGCCACGCCCGCGAGCGCCAGTGCGAGCGCAGCGCCGGCCACGGTGGCGAGGCGCTCGGACCCATCTGCCGAGCCTTGCGCCCGCGAGGTGCGCAGCCGCATCCAGTACAGCAGTGCCAGCAAGGTCATGCCGCCGAGCAGGTTGCCGAGTGTGACCAGCGGTGCCTGCGAGGTCCTCGACCAGCGGCCGAGCACCGCCAGGAACACGGTCAGCGCCACCAATGCAACAGACAGGACGATGTCCGACCGCACGCGCGGCTGCTGCACCGAGGACAGATAGGCGATCAGCAGCACCAGAGCGCCGGCGATGGAGGCGCTCAGCCGATGCACAAGACGCGCTGCCCTTACAGCGGCCGGCTGCGCGCGTGCCGAATCTTCCCCGACAGCGCGCTGCGTACACGCCGGCCAGTCGGGACAATCGAGCCGGACCGAGGCCTGCCGCAGGTAGGCGCTGGTGGCCACGATCACCAGCACCAAGAACACGGCCGCGGTCGCAACGCGATGCAGCCAGTAACGCGGCGTGTCCCGTACTTCGGTCGGGTTCATGGCGGCTGGAATGTGCATTCAGGAAGACAAAAGGGCAATTTCGTTGCTTCCTTTTATAGGCGAAATCCGCGGATCGGATCAACCCAAAACGGGGATTTCTTGATCGGCGTCAAGGATGGTCCGATGGGGCTGTGACTATATTGAGCCCGTGTCCAGAAGGGGGATATGGTTATGAACGGTGCTTTCGTCCGGTTTGTGCTCCGGTGCACGGTGATCGTTGCCACGAGCACCATATTGATGTTGGCGCTGATGGAGGTTGGCACGGCAGACGAATCCGCAGGCGCCTGCGCCAGCATCTCCGATCACTACGCGAGGGCAAACTGGCTGCAGTCGGCGGTGCGTCCTCTCGCAATCATCGCCCGATTCTGCGACTCCTGATAGCGGTTGTTCAAGCGACCCGCAGTTCGTGACCAGCCCAGAGCGCGGCGGTCAGCAGCAGCACCGCGCCCCCTTGGTGAGCGGCCGCAAGCGGCACTGGCACCATCAACAGCAATGTGGCGATTCCCAGCGTCACCTGGACAACCAGCATGGCGAAAAGCAGGTGGGTGGCGAGGCGCGCGCGCGGCGGCATCGGGACCCGCCATGCAGTCAGCCAGAACGCCGGCACCAGCAACATCAGCAGCCAGGCAATCATGCGATGGTTGAACTGCACGGTCGCCATGTTGTTGAAGAGATTTAGCCACCACGGCTCGAGCATGAAGATTTCCGGCGGCACGAAGTGCCCGTTCATCAGCGGAAAGGTGTTGTAGGCAAAGCCGGCGCGGATTCCCGCGACGAAGCCGCCGGAAAGCGCCATCAGGAAAATCAGCGCCGCGAGCGCCAGCGCATAGCGTCCAAGCCGCAGGCGCGGCTCGTTGGCGGCGGCGCGAGCGGGCTTCAGGAGATCGAGCGCGGTCCACAGCATCGCGGCATAGATCGCCAGCGCGAGGCCAAGGTGCGCGGTCAGCCGGTACTGGCTCACGCGCGGGTTGTCCACCAGGCCGCTCTTCACCATGTACCAGCCAAGCGCCCCCTGCAGCCCGCCGAGGACGAAGATGCCGGCGAGCTTCAAG
>CAYNFN010000337.1:0-3074 GCA_964396485.1 uncultured Alcaligenaceae bacterium | reverse complement strand
GGTCTTCAGTTTTCCGGCACGCGCCGCCGGGTCTTCCTTGTCGGTGCCGAACTCGTAGTAATTGTTGTAGTTGGTGACCGATTCGAACGCCGTCAGAGTTTCATTGGTGGACAAAGGGCTCTTCTTGAGATCGGCAAGCTTTGCCGCCGAACGCGCTTCGCCCGGCGCCAGCAGTCCGGCTGCGGCCAATCCCCCCGCTGCACCGAGTGCGGCAGCCGCACGGATGAACTCCCGCCGGTCCCGATATAGCGCCTGGCCGCTAATTTCCGAAGGTTTGATGTCGTACGGGCGTCGGATCAACATGTTCGTGCTCCTTGGATATTTCCGCCCCTTGTCACGCGGGCAGTTTGCAGCTTACAACGTCCCGGGGATTTGCGCGGGCCTCGGTTCCGCCCCAGAAAGCGGCATCTGCTCCCCCATGGTACGGACGAAGGCCTTTCCTGGATGTCCCGAGGTCTTCCGCTTTCCCAGCTAAAGCAGGAAGACGGTTGCCAGACCAAGGAAAATAAAGAATCCCATGCTGTCGGTTGTAAACGTGAGCAGCACGCTGGAACCGATCGCCGGGTCCCGACCCATGCTTTGCATTGCCATCGGAACGAGTATTCCGACCAGCGCGCCGACCAGAAGGTTCAAGAGCATCGCGCCCGTCATCACCACGCCCAGGGCAACGTTGTCGTACAGCCACCACGCGACCAATCCCGCCACACCTCCCCAGACCAGGCCGTTCAAAAGACTGATCGCCAGTTCCTTGAGGATCATCCGGCGCGCGTTCTCCGGCGTCACCTGCCCCAATGCGAGTGCGCGGATGATGAGCGTAGTGGTCTGATTGCCGGAATTTCCGGCGATGCCCGCGACAATCGGCATAAGCGTCGCAAGTGCAACCAGTTTCTCGATGGTGCCCTCGAACACGCCGATCACTCGCGAGGCGAAGAATGCCGTGCACAGATTCACCGCCAGCCACAGCCAGCGGTTCTTGGCGCTTTTCCACACCGACGCGAAAATGTCCTCCTCTTCGCGCAGACCAGCCATGCCGAGGAGCTCGGCCTCGGATTCCTCGCGGATGAAGTCCACCACCGCGTCCACCGCCACGCGCCCTGCCAGCCGGTTCTTCTGGTCCACCACCGGCGCCGACACCAGATCGTAACGCTCGAAGGCCTGTGCGGCCTTCTGCGCCTTGTCGTCCGGCGAAAACGAGATGAACTCGGAATTCATCACCGACGCCACCAGGACCTCCGGATCGGTGACGATCAGGCGGTTGATCGGCAGCACGCCCTTGATCGCTTCATCGCGATCCACCACGAACAACTGGTCGGTATGGTCCGGAAGTTCATCCATGCGCCGCAGGTAACGCAGCACCACCTCCAGCGTGACATCGTCGCGCACCGACACCATGTCGAAGTCCATGAGCGCACCCACCGAGTCCTCCGGGTAGGACATCGCGGAACGCAACTGCTCGCGATCCTCGACCGACAGCGACTGGAAGACGCCGGCGACCACGTCCTGCGGCAGGTCCTGGACCAGGTCGGCAATCTCGTCGGTGTCGAGTTGCTCGGTCGCAGCCACCAGCTCCTGCGAGTCCATGTCGGCGATGAGGGTTTCCCGCACCGCGTCGGAGACCTCGAGCAGGATTTCGCCATCGCGCTCGGCCTTGACCAGGTCCCATACCACCAGGCGCTCTTCAAGCGGCAGCGCTTCGAGGATGTAGGCAACGTCGGCGGGGTGCAGCTTGTCGAGCTTCTTCTGCAGCTCCGCGAGGTTCTGCTTGTGGACGAGCGCTTCCACCAGCTCGTGGCGAGGCATGTCCTGCTTATGGACCATGCTCTCGACGATCCGGTGTTTCTGCAGGAGCGCCTTTACCTGATCGAAGGCCTCCCGCACGCTTGGCGTGCGCTTCCTTTCCGCGACTCGCGGCATTTTTTGTCGGCTCAGGCTAGAGCGCGCGGCATTGCGCCGCGCGCGTCGGAGCGGCGTGAAGCGGGCCTACTGCGGGGCAGGCACGCGTGTGGCCTGCCAGGACACGAACTGCAGTCCGCCGTCGCGCTTGGCCCAGACGGTATGGAAGCGCAGTTCCACGGACAAATCCTGGCCTTTCACCGTGACGTCGAAGTTGGCCTGGCCGGAGAGAATGGCGATGCAGCCGTAAGTGCGAACCGTCACGCCGCTGCGTCGCATGGTCCGGTACTTGACCGTGCCGGAACGCATGGAGTCGATGTACGTCGCCTTGTTGTCCACCACGGAGGAAGAGTGGATATACACCAAGTCGTTGCCGAACAGCCTTTCCATGGCCGCGAAGTCGTTGCCAGTCTGCGCCTCGTAACGGTCATCCTCCGCCGCCAGCGCTTGATCCGCCGTTACCGGACCGCCGCATTCTTCCGCAACCGCCATCCCGGCGGCGCCGATACCGAAAATCGCACAACCAAACAGCAGAGCCAATAACCGTTTCATGAGTTCCCCCCTTTTCATTGGTTTCGTTTTGAATGGATACCGGCGTTGTCCGCGTAAATACCGGTTTCGGACTACTTGCGCTTAAACGCCGAATCCTTGATTACGGTGCACACCTGAACACGATACTTAGATTGGTTCTTCCGTCTTTCGCGTGGGTCACAATCACCATGAAGCCGCGTTTCAGTCGCGAGCGTCGCAGTTCTACCCTCATCCCCAGCCCTTCTGCTCCGCTTCACACCCCTTACGGGTGCATATGAGCGTTCCCTTGTCCCGGAGGGAGAAGGGTGCACACTGCCCTCTCCCTTTGGGAGAGGGTCGCGCAGAGCGTGGGGTGAGGGAGTCGTTTCGCGCCCTCTTGCCCACAGGAATGTCGGAAGGACCAGAATTAAATCCCTGCGGCCTTTTCTGTTGCCCATACAGGTGCTCCTTCTTGCCCCCCTATTGCGGCATAAGCACGGCGAGCGGCCTGGAATCGCAGCGTACTTTCTTGTTCACGATGCGCGCCGGGTAAATCGAAAGCTTGCCGTTTTTCCAGGCGTAGCCGAAGCGCTTGTTGTCGGCGCCCTCTTTGAGGTCTTCAGTCTGCAGATACTCGCAGCCCGCTCCCGGATCATTCAGCGACAGTTCAT
>CAYNFN010000336.1:0-5676 GCA_964396485.1 uncultured Alcaligenaceae bacterium | reverse complement strand
GCGAGTACTTCGGGCGCGAACCCGGGGCGCAGGAGAGCGCCGGCCTGCTGATGCGGCTGCACGCTACCCCGACGCATTTCTACAAGAAGCGCAAAGGCCATTACAAGGCCGCACCGCCGGATGCGTTGAAGTCGGCGCTCGCCAGCATCGAGCGCAAGCAAAAGCGGGCGGCGCAGCAGGCCCGCTACCTCGAGCAGCTTGATCGGTTCGAGTTGCCGGAGGAACTGCGGCCGATGTTGAAGGAACTGCTGTACCGGCCCGACAGGAACAGCATCGAGTTCAAGGCGCTGGACCAGGCCGCGGTTCAGGCGCGGCTGACGATTCCGAAATTGCTGGAAAAATGCGGTGCTCTGCCCTCCAGACACGACTATCACTACGGGCGCTTCCTGTTCGAATACTTTCCCAGGGGCCCCGGCTTCGATGCGGCGCTCACGGCTACCGATCCCGGCGCGCTGGAAACCGCGGAAGTGGCGGCGTTCAGCATCGACGATGCGACCACCACGGAGATCGACGATGCGTTCTCGGTCACCAGGCTCGCGAACGGCAACTGGCAGATCGGCGTGCACATCGCCGCGCCCGCGCTCGGGCTTAAGGTCGGATCGCCGCTGGATATCGAAGCGGCAAAGCGGCTTTCCACCGTCTACTTCCCGGGAAACAAGATCACCATGCTGCCGGAATCCGTGATCGACCAGTACACGCTTTCGGAAGGCCGCGATCGTCCGGCGCTGTCGATGTACGTGGAGGTGACGCCTGAACTGGAAATCGTCGGCAACCGCAGCGCGGTCGAACGGGTCAGGATCGCCGCGAACCTGCGCCACGACACCCTTGAGCAGACGTTCAACGAGGAGCGGGTGACGGCGGGGCAAATGGATTGCCGATTCGGCGCCGAACTGCTAATTTTGTGGCGGTTTGCGACCCGGCTGGAACACCGCCGCGGAAAAGAGGAGCCGGGACTCGCGCGCGCAGACTACAACTTCTATGTCGACAACGACCGGGTCAGTATCGTCGAGCGCAGGCGCGGATCGCCCATCGACAAGGTCGTCTCCGAACTGATGATCCTGGTGAACACAGAGTGGGGCCGGCAGCTCGCGCTCAACGAGATTCCGGCACTGTACCGGGCGCAGGGAAACGGCAAAGTGAAGATGTCGACGCTCCCGGCGCCGCACCAGGGGCTGGGCGTTTCGCAGTACATCTGGGCGAGTTCGCCTCTGCGCCGTTACGCGGATCTGGTGAACCAGCGGCAGTTGCTGGCGCTGTATCGCCACGAGGCGCCGCCTTACCCGCCGAAGGACGAGCGACTGCTGGTGATCCTGCGGGACTTCGAGCTGGCTTACGAAGCCTATGCGGAGTTTCAGCGCAACATGGAGCGCTACTGGTGCCTGCGCTGGCTGATCCAGGAAGGCCTCGCAACGGCGGAAGCGGAGGTGCTCAGGGAGGAACTGGCAAGAATCGATCGCATTCCGCTGGTCGTCCGGGTGCCGTCGTTGCCACCGCTTGCACCCGGAAAGCGGGTGGAACTGGCAGTTTCCGACATCGACCTGATTGAACTGACGCTGCATTGCGAGTTCAAACGGCAGACGGATGAAATTGCGCGCTGACAGTTGCCTCGCAGTTATTTAGAATTGGCGCAGCGTCCCTACTTCGCCCAGCGGATTTGCCGGATATCTCGATCAGCACGCTCGACACCCGAGGCAGCCTCGCCGCCAGCCTCTCGGTCCCCCCGCCGCCCTCCACCGGCGACATCCTGCCGGTCACGCTGGCGTTCTCCATCGTCTTCCACGCCGTTTTGCTGCTGATTACATTCGCGCCCCCGAATTTCGCCGGAAGAAATTTTGTTCCCCAGCTGGAAGTGGTGCTGGTGAACTCGAAGGCATCCTCGAAGCCGCTCAAGGCCGATGCACTGGCCCAGGCCAGCCTGGATGGCGGCGGCAATACCGCGGCAAAAGCCATGGCGAGCACCAATCTACCGAAGGTGAGCGACCTTGAACCGTCCCAGGAAGTACAGTTGGTGGCGAAAAAGGTGCAGAGACTCGAGGAGGAAGCGCAGCGGCTGCTGCGCCTGGCTCAAGGCGGGCACCCGACCGCGACAGACACCCAGCCTGCACCCACGGCTGCACAGCAGGAGCGTCTGGAAGGCCCGGCGCTGCAACAGCAGCGCCTTTTGATCGCGCAACTAGAGGCGAGGATCGAAAAGGAGATGAGGGAATACCAGGAACTGCCGCGCCGCAAAGCCATCGGGTCGCGCACCGAGGGTGTCGTATACGCCGAATACGTGGACAAGTGGCGCCGGCGCATCGAGCAGGTCGGCACCCGGAACTACCCGGAGGAAGCTAAGCGGCACAAGATCTACGGCTCGCTGTTGATGACCGTGTACATAAAGGCGGACGGCAGCGTAGAGAAAGTCGAGATCGACCGTTCATCCGGACATCGGCTGCTCGACGCAGCGGCCAGGCGCGTGGTCGAACTTGCCGGACCGTTTCCGCCATTCCCGGCATTGGTGCGCAAGGACTGGGACATTCTGAGCATTTCGCGCACCTGGATGTTTACCCGCAGCGACCTCGAACTCGTCGCTTCCCCATGACGGACCGCTACGCGGTAATCGGCAACCCGATTGCCCACAGCAAATCGCCGCAGATCCATGCGGCGTTTGCGCGCCAGACCGGTCAGGACATCGAATATACGCGCCTGCTGGCGCCACCCGACGGCTTTCGCGGCACGGTGGAAAGCTTTCGCGCCACGGGCGGCAAGGGCGCAAACGTGACCGTGCCTTTCAAACTGGAGGCCTTCGACCTGGCCGATGAGGTATCGCAGCGTGCCAAGGATGCGCAGGCGGCGAATTTCCTGAACTTCGACAGCGGACGCATCCGCGCTGACAATACCGACGGTGCCGGCCTCACCCGCGACATCACCGGTAATCTCGGCTTCACCATGTCCGGCCGGCGGGTGCTGCTGATGGGTGCAGGAGGCGCGGCGCGGGGCGCGCTGCAGCCGCTGCTGGCGCAGCAGCCGGCAATACTTACCATTGCAAATCGCACGGTCGAAAAAGCACTTCAGCTCGGCGAGGCATTTCGCTACCATCCGTCGGCGGCGTCCTCGGTATTGTCGGGATTACGTTACGACGAACTGGCGGGACACCACTTCGATCTGGTGATAAACGCCACGTCCAGCAGCCTGCAGGGCGAATTGCCGCCGTTGCCGACGGGAGTGTTCGCCGAGGGCTCGCTTGCGTATGACATGATGTACGGCAAGGGACTCACGCCTTTTCTTGCGTTTGCGCAGTCGCAGGGCGCGGCGCGCTTTGCCGACGGTCTCGGCATGCTGGTCGAGCAGGCCGCCGAGTCGTTCTTCCTGTGGCGCGGCGCGCGCCCCGAAACCCGTCCAGTCATCGAACTGCTGCGAAACCAATGAAGCGCCTGCTGCGCTGGGCCTGGCGGAGCGTCGCCCTCGTGCTTGCCGCGATCGTCGTTTACCAGTTCTGGATCTTCGGCAACGTGATCTGGTGGGTCTGGTTCAATCCCTCCACCAGCGCATTCATGGAAAGTCGGCTGGAAGTCCTGCAGGAGGACAACCCTGGGGCGGTGTTGCGACATGAATGGGTGCCCTACGAGCGCATCTCGATCACTCTCAAGCGCGCGCTGATCGCGGCCGAGGATGCCAAGTTTCTCGACCACGACGGCTTCGACTGGGAGGCGATCCAGAAGGCCTACGAAAAGAACATCATCAAGGGAAAAGTCGTTGCCGGGGGTTCGACCATCAGCCAGCAACTGGCCAAGAACCTGTTTCTGTCCGGCAAGCGTACGCCGTGGCGCAAGGCCCAGGAAGCGCTGATCACCGTCATGATTGAGAAAGTGATGACTAAGCGGCGCATCTTCGAAATCTATCTCAACATCATCGAGTGGGGAAACGGCGTTTTCGGCGCCGAAGCCGCGGCACTTTACTACTTCGACACCAGCGCGACCTATCTCGACGCCGAGCAGGCGGCGTGGCTTGCCGCAATGGTGCCAAAGCCGCGCTACTACGACCAGGTGCGCTACACCCCGTTGCTGGGGCGGCGCGCCGGCATCATCATGGAGCGCATGTATTACGTGGAGGTTCCCTAGCCAGTTGTTGGGTATCCTCGAGCGGTTTTTGTTCTTTCGTTCTGCCGAGTACCTCTAAGATTAGGCGTTGGCCCTCACGTATAATTCGCCAACTTCTCCGGCGCCATCATGCTCATCCATCCGCAGTTCGACCCCGTAGCCCTTCATCTAGGCCCGCTGTCGGTGCGCTGGTACGGGCTGATGTACCTGCTGGCCTTCGTCATCGTGCTGGTGCTCGGGCGTTACCGCATCAGGACTCAGCCGCGGCTGGGCTGGACCAACCGCGATCTTGACGACATCGTGTTCCTCGGCGTGCTCGGCGCGGTGCTGGGCGGGCGGCTCGGTTACGTCCTGTTCTACAAGTTTTCCGCGTATCTGTACGATCCGGTGCGAATCCTTTTCCTGTGGGAAGGCGGCATGTCCTTCCATGGCGGCTTTCTGGGCGTGCTGGTGGCGATGCTATGGTTCGCGCGCTCGCGGCACAAGAGCTGGCTGGCGGTGACCGACTTCATCGCGCCGCTGATTCCGCCCGGGCTGGGCGCCGGAAGGATCGGCAACTTCATCAATGCGGAATTGTGGGGACGGCCCGCCAATGTCCCCTGGGCCATGGTTTTTCCGAACGTGGACAACCTGCCGCGCCATCCGTCGCAGCTCTACGAATTCATTCTCGAGGGGCTGGTGCTGTTCGCGCTGCTGTGGTGGTTTTCCAGGCGCTGGCGGCCCGTCGGCGCGGTGTCCGGGGTGTTCCTGATCGGGTACGGGACGCTGCGATTCCTGGTCGAGTTCACCCGCGAGCCCGACGGTTTCCTGGGACTGCTCGCGCTGGGATTGTCGATGGGCCAGTGGTTGACCCTGCCGATGGTGCTCGGCGGCATCGCGCTGCTTGCGTGGTCCAACCGGCGCAGGCCGGGGTAGGGAAGCTCTGCATGAGTCCCGCATGCGCGACCGAGGCGATTCGGGTCGAGGGCAAGACGGTGAGGACGCCGTGTAGCCGGACGGCTGTGACTCGTTAGCGGTACGTGCCCCGGACACGTTACCGACGCAGTCGGCAGCTTGCGGGCAGGGGTACATGAGGCTGCGATTAACGTTGATGGGCGGGGCATACGGCTGCTCCCGCAAACGGGCGTACCGCTAACGAGTCGCAGCCGTGCTTGCGGGAGCAGCCGTACAAGCGCTCCGTATACATTTGTTTGACACAGCCTCCATGCGCTCCTACCCGCCCCGAGGCTACGCCCGCCGAGTCCGGAGCGCACATAAGGAGCCGACGCAGAGCGCCCGCTCAGGGCGGAGCAGGTTCCGTCGGCCTTGGCCGATGGATGCGACCCCAGAGCGGGATGCATCGTGGCGAATATGCGCGTGCTTGTGCGTGCCTCCGCGGTCACATCCCCAGAGGGGCCCCTGTTCTGCGCTGCGGCACGCGGCCCGAATCACCCGGTCCCTCGAAAGAGACGAAATGTTATTGGGTTGCACTAGGCGCGGCGCCTGCGTTGTTACGGGCCGGTGGAACGTGGAGCAGGGGCCCCGCTTGCGGGGATGCGACCGTGTAGCCGGCCAATAGCGTGTCATCACCGGCCTAACGCGTGTCTCCGCGGTCAGA
>CAYNFN010000335.1:0-2518 GCA_964396485.1 uncultured Alcaligenaceae bacterium | reverse complement strand
TGCGCCGGCGTTCATGCCGTGCTTCCACGGATTATGGGTAATCCCGGTGAGCGGACTACGGCTCACGCCGGTCCAGCCGAATTCCGATGTCGTGGTCTTGCCGATCGAAATCGCGCCTGCTGCGCGCAGCCGCGCGACGTGGACATGATCGAAGTCCGGAACGCGGTCGCTGAAGATGTGCGATCCCGCCATCGTGCGCACGCCCTTGGTGAAGGCGAGATCCTTGATGGTGGTCGGAATGCCGTGCAGAGGGCCCAGCGCCGCGCCACGCATCACCGCGGCTTCAGCGTCGCGTGCCGCCGCCATCGCCAGATCGTAAGTCGGCGTGCAGATGGCGTTGAGCCCGGTGTTCAGTCTCCCGGCGCGCTCAACCGTGACCTTCATCACTTCGACGGGCGAGACACGCTTGTCGCGGATCATGCGCACCAGATCGGTTGCCGGCGTGAAGCAAAGTTCTTCGCTATTCATCTTCGACCCCGCAAAAAAGAAATGTTGAACCCGGACCGCCCGTTGCGGTCTGTCTGCAATGCTCGCGGCGATCATGCGGTGTCGTTTGGCGGCAACACTTTAATTTCGCCTGAGTATAAAGACTTACGCTGTTTACACGGCAACAGTGACCCCAATAGACGACGGTTTCGGGTTTTATGGCGCGGCTCACTATCGGTCGATTCAACGATAACCGACTGATCTTGGGGAAAAACGTTTTCGCTGGCACGAAATCTGTAGGTGTCCGCGACTGAGGCGGCTCCTCGTCTCGATTTGCAACAGCGCTCAAGAAGAAGTTACCCCGCGGAAACCCGAGGCCCTTTCTCCGGTCCCGCACTCAGACAGAGGAGGTCATCATGCGCAATACATTGCTTTATTCCGGCGCCACCCTCGCGCTTCTGCTGCTCTCGCTGGGCTCGGCAGCGCTCCCTACCTCATGGGTGAGCCCCCGCGCGGCGGCGTACAGCCTGGACGAAATCGACTGGATCCGCATGAAAGCGGACCTCAATGGCGACGGCGTACTCAGCCGGGAAGAGATCCGGGAAGAAGATCCGTCATTGCTGGCGAAATTCGACGATGCCGATCTCGACCACGACGGCACGCTCAGCCCCGGCGAATTCGAACTCCTGCTGATCACCGGCTCGTAAACGCGGAACCGCCGCCGCGCGCAACTGGGCGGCGGCGGTTCATTGCCCATAGCTTTCCAGCAGGTCCTGGTACTCGCGATGCCGGCCGATTAAAGCCTTCGCGAACGGGCAGATCGGCAATACCTTCAGGTTCTGCGCGCGGGCGTAATCGAGCGCGGTGCTGACGATCCGGCTTGCCAGGCCCCGGTCTTCGAGCGCCTCGGGCACCTCGGTATGCTCGATGATGATCTTGCCGCCGGCAAGGAGGTACTTCGAGTATGCCGTCTTGCTGCCCAGGGTAATTTCGAAGCGCTTGGCTGTCGTGTTGTGCACCACGGGAATTGCGGCGGGATCGGTCGTCATGAAAATATGATACATGCGGCTCAGTTTCGGGTAACGATGCTTCTCTGCGGAATAAAATTTCGCAAGTTCGGCCGGATTCCCGGCTAGATGACGCCGGAGGCACGCAGCCGCGCGATTTCTTCCGGCGACATTCCCAACAGATCTTTGAAAACTTCCTGATTGTGTTCGCCGAGCAGCGGCGGCGGCAGCCGATACTCCACCGACGATTCGGAAAAACGCAGCGGGCTCGCGACGAACGCGGCCTTGCCGGCGGCCGGGTCCGGCATTGCGACCCTCAATCCGCGGTGCTGCACTTGAGGATCTTCGAACACCTGCGCGATGTCGTTGATCGGTGCGCAAGGCACGCCGGCCGCGGCCAGTCTTGCATTCCACCACGACACCGGATGTTGCAGGAACATCGCATCGAGCAGCGGCCTCAGCGCGTCACGGTTCTTGACCCGCGCCGAATTGACGGTAAAGCGCGGATCACCGACCAGATCCGGCTTGCCCCCTGCTTCGCACAACTTGGCGAATTGTCCATCGTTGCCTGCGGCGACAATAACGTAGCCGTCCTTGCTCAGGAACACCTGCGAGGGCACCACGCTCGGATGCACGCCGCCATTGCGCTTGGCGATCACGCCCGCGCCCAGATAAGCGGACGCGATGTTCGCCATCGAGGCCACGCCGACGTCCAGCAACGACATGTCTATGTACTGTCCCCGGCCCGTCGCCTGCCGGTGGTACAGCGCCGAGACCACTGCAATCACCGCGTAGTGCGCGGTCATCAGATCGATCACTGCGACACCGACTCGTTGCGGGACGGTACCCGGCATCTCCTCGGGCTCGCCGGTAACGCTCATCAGTCCGCTCAACGCCTGCGCGATCGGGTCGTAGCCGGGGCGCGCGGCGTAAGGGCCGGTCTGGCCGAAGCCGGTAATCGAGCAATACACGATGTCCTGGCGCGCCTGCCTGAGCTGCTGGTAGGCAAGCCCGTAACGGGAAAGCGTGCCGGTCTTGAAATTCTCGATGAACACGTCGCAGTTTTCGGCCAGCTTGAGCACCAG
>CAYNFN010000334.1:0-1670 GCA_964396485.1 uncultured Alcaligenaceae bacterium | reverse complement strand
ACCGCTCGCGATTGCCGCGCGCAGCGCCGGCACCACGTCCCGCACATCGGAAATGCGCCTGGCCGGTACGCCCAGCGACTGCGACAGCGCGACGAAGTCGATCTCAGGATCGCGCAGGTCCATGCCGACGAATTTCTCGGTGCCGCGCATCGACACCAGCCTTTCCTTGAGTATCCGGTAACTGCGGTTGTTGCAGATCACGTAGGTGATCGGGCGCTTGAGGTTGGCCGCGGTCCACAGTGCCTGGATGCTGTACATCGCGCTGCCGTCGCCGACGATGGCGACCACCGGCCGGTTCGGCAACGCCACACTGATGCCGACCGCGCCGGCCATCGCGAAGCCGATGCCGCCGGAAGCCAGTCCGTAGAAACCTTGCGCATCGCGGAAGCGCAGGAAACTCTGTAACGAGAACGTCGAAGTCAGGCCTTCCTCGACCACCACCGCATCCTTCGGCAGCGCATCGGCGATGGTCATCATCAGCCAGCGCGGATCCATCGGCTTTGCCCCCGCGACGGCCAGCACGTCCTTCGCCAGGCGCTCGCGCTTTGCGGTCCAGTTGTTCTTCGCAATTGCGGCCAGCCGTTGCGCCGACTGCGCCTTGCGCTCGGAACTCATTTTCCTGCGCAGGATTGGCAGCAGCGAACGCAGCGTTTCCCTCACGCAGGCGCCGATGGCAATCTCGGCCGGATAATTCTTGCCCAGCTCCCAGTCACGCTCGCCGATCTGCACCACCGGCATGCCCTCCGGCAGCGGATCCACGAGACTGTGCAGCGACATGCGCAGCACGTCGGCGCCCAGGCATACCAGCAGGTCGTGGGGCGCGAGCGCCGAACGCACCTGTTGCTGGTTGCGGGTGAGCGCGCCGAGGAAGGCCGGATGCTCGGACGGAAAGTGCGCGCCGTAGGCCACCGTTTGCTGGAATACCGGCGCGCCGAGGACTTCGGCGAGTTCCGCCGCCTCCTTCAGCGCGTCGCGAGTGGCAAGTTCGTGGCCGGCGATCAACACCGGATTGGCTGCGGCCAGCAGCCGCTCCGCGAGCCGTTCCAGCGCGGCGTCGGAAGGCCGCACATCGGTCTGCACGCGCGTCGGGTTGCCGATGTCCAGCGGCGCTTCGGCGTCGAGGATGTCGCCGGGCAGGCTGATGAACACTGGTCCGGTGGGCGGCGTGGTCGCGACTTTCGCCGCGCGATGCACGATGCGCGGCAGATCCTGCACGCGGGTGACCTCCACCGCCCATTTCACCAACGGGGTTGCGATCGGCACCAGCGGGGCGTAGAGCATCGGCTCGGTCAGGCCGTGTCCCTGTTCCTGTTGCCCGGCGGTGACCAGCACCGGGGAGCCGTAGAACTTGGCGTTGAATAGCGACCCCATGGCGTTGCCCAAGCCCGGCGCCACGTGCACATTGGCGGCGGCGAGCCGGTTCGACGCGCGCGCATAGCCATCGGCCATCGCCACCACGACCGCTTCCTGCAGGCCGAGCACATACTCGATCTGCGGATGGTGCGAGAGCGCGTCCATGATCGGCAGCTCGGTGGTGCCGGGATTGCCGAACAGATGCGTCACGCCGTTATCGACGAGAAGCTGCAGAAAGGCCGCGCGGCCGGTGATCTTGGGCATTGTTTCAGTGCTCCGTTTGATGATTTGATCAATCCTATTCACCACAGTGGACG